>CAZJAY010000192.1:0-3756 GCA_964543915.1 uncultured Methylocystis sp.
GTGACGCTTAGCAAAGACACGCGACCCGCCGGACGACCGTCGACGAACTGAAACCGGACGAGCTGGCGCCCGGCGCCCGCTTCGGGGGTCTGGATCGCGAGGAGGCGTCCATTCGGGCTCAGTTGCGCGAAAAGCGGCTCAAGGTCGCTCTCTGCCGCGCCCTCGACGAGAATCATGTCGAATGGCGCATGCGCGGGCGCGCCGGCCGGGAGTGGCCCCACTTCAACGCGGACATTGCCGGCGCCGAGGGCGCACAGCCCTTCAACGGCGCGTGTGGCGATACCGGCGTCTCTCTCTACGGCGACGACGGACCCACCGAGATTGGCGAGCAGGGCTGCGGAATAGCCGGCGCCGCCGATCACAAGCGCCTGTTCACCGGGGCGCGGCGTCGCGGCCTGGATCATGCGGGCGAGAACCAGCGGCGGCAGCAATGACCGCTTCACGCCGGACGCCGGATGCAGGGTCGCCGCAAGATCGGAATAAGCCAGCGACTAAAGGCCCTCGGGCAGGAAAAGCTCGCGCGGCACGTCAAGGAACTGATCGATGATCGGCACATCGGTCACATCGAAAGGCCGCAACTGGCGATCCACCATGGTGCGCCGCAGCACCGCCGTCGCTGCGCCCGACTGTTCCGTCTCGCGCCGCCCCGGCGCCACCGCTGCTTCGGACATTCGTTCTCCGGCCACCGCCGGCCCTCTCCTGGGGGTTCGCCGACCACCGCGCCGACGCCGGACTTATAGGTTCGCCGCTGCGCCGTGTCCATGTCTCCATCGGCGAATGCGCGGCTTGCTTCTGCGCACCGGTCAGTCCCCGATCAGCGGCGCGCCGGCGGCCCCGAGCGCGCGCATCCGCTCAAGCGTCGTCTTGTCGAGAACCTCGGCGATGGCGTCGCGCGCTTCAACCATGACGATCCGGACCGCGCAATGGATTTCGTCGACGCAATCCTCACACCGCCGGTGCACGGTGCGGCTTGCGCACTGGATCGGCGCCAGTGGTCCGTCGAGCGTCCGGACAATATTACCGACCGTAATTTCTCCCGCAGCACGCGCGAGCATGTAGCCGCCGCCCTTCCCCTTGCGCGAATGGACATAGCCCGCGTTGCGCAATTCGCCGAGGATCGCGTCGAGGAATTTCTTGGGAATCTGGTTGTTGCTGGCGATGTCGGCGACCAACGCCGTCTGGCCGGGCGCAATCCCGGCAAGATAGGCCATCGCCTTCAGCCCGTATTTGGCTTTTTTCGTGAGCATGTCCGGAGACTCTCCAGTCGCCGTATCTGAAGGGCGCGGGATAATGATCCCGGAAATGAAATATCTCTCTACCAGCACTGCGGCGACGAGCAAAGAGCGATCCGATAGGCGCGCTAAAACATAAGCATATGAAATAAAAGGTTTTTGCGACATCAGCCGACGCGTTCAGGCAAATCCGCTCTTGTTGACTGAATTTGTAGAACAGGTAATATTTTCGCTCCTGAGGGGAAAACCCAAAGCCAAAAAACAGCCGTTTCTCCGGTCCTCGCGCCGGAGCGCCGCGGAGCGACGCGTATGTCCTGGATTTTCGACGCGATACACGCCATTAATCCTCTGTATTCGCTCTCCGGTTACTTCGTCGGCTGCCTCGTCGGCTTCACGGGCGTTGGCGGCGGCTCCCAGATGACGCCGCTGCTCGTGCTGGTGTTCGGGGTGGCGCCAACAACGGCGGTCGGCACGGATCTTCTTTACGCGGCGATCACCAAGAGCAACGGAACGCTCGTTCATGCAATGAACGGGACGATCGACTGGCGCGTCACGCGCCTCCTCGCATCCGGCAGCGTGCCGGCGACGCTCGGAACCCTCGCGACCCTTTCATGGCTCGGCCAATCCAACAGCCATGCGGCGAACGGGCTGATTACCTCGGCGCTCGGCGTCGCGCTTCTGCTGACCGCCGCCGCGATCCTGTTTCGACGGCTCATCCTCGACCATATCGCCCGCCATACCGATCAGCTGAGCCAGCGCCGGATCGACTGGCTGACAATCATCCTCGGGGCGTTTCTTGGCGTGCTCGTCTCGATTTCGTCGGTCGGCGCCGGCGCCATCGGAATGACGGTGCTGATGGCGCTCTACTCGCGTCTTCCGACCGTCCGTCTGGTGGGTTCCGACATCGCACATGCGGTCCCGCTGACCTTCGTCGCCGGTCTCGGCTACTGGATGATGGGCGAAGTCAACTGGCCGCTGCTCGTGGCGCTGCTGATCGGCTCCCTGCCCGGCATCGCCATCGGCAGCCATCTCGCGGCGCGTGTGCCGGATCGCTTCCTGCGCCCGGCGCTCGCAACTATGTTGGCTGTCGTTGGCGCGAAACTCTCGCTATAAACCACGCGCAGCGAGGAGCCAGACCCAATGAGCCAGGACACGTCTTTCGCGCCGCCCGCACGCCCGGGACGGGGACGAATTTATAACTCGATCACCCAGACGATCGGCGATACGCCGATCGTGCGCCTTGACCGTCTTGCGCAGGAAAAAGGCGTTGCGGGCAAGCTCCTGGCCAAACTGGAATTTTTCAATCCGATCGCCAGCGTCAAGGATCGGATCGGCGTGAATATGATCGAATCGCTCGAAAAGAGCGGGACGATCGTCCCGGGCCGCAACGTGCTGATCGAGCCGACCTCCGGCAATACCGGCATTGCGCTCGCCTTTGTCGCTGCGGCGCGCGGCTATCGTCTGATCCTCGTCATGCCGGAGTCCATGTCGATGGAGCGCCGGAAGATGCTCGCGCTGCTCGGCGCCGAACTCGTATTGACGCCGGCCGCACAGGGCATGAAGGGCGCGCTCGCGCGCGCGGCGGAAATCGCCGCCGAGACTCCCGGGGCCGTTATCCCGCAACAATTCGAGAACCCGGCGAATCCGGAAATCCACCGTCTCACGACGGCGGAGGAAATCTGGAACGACACCGACGGCCAGGTCGATTATTTCGTCGCCGGCGTCGGAACGGGCGGCACGATCACCGGCGTCGGTCAGGCGCTGAAAACGCGAAATCCGGGGATCAAGGTCGTCGCCGTCGAACCCGAGGACTCCGCCGTGCTATCCGGTCGGCCGCCGGGACCGCACCAGATAGAGGGTATCGGCGCAGGCTTCGTGCCGCCGATCCTTGATCGCGGCGTGATCGACGAAATCGTGACGATCGGCAATCAGACCGCAATCGAAACGTCTCGCCTGCTCGCGAGGACCGAAGGCGTTCCTGGTGGGATTTCCTCCGGCGCGGCGGTCGCCGCAGCGCTCGAGATCGCTTCGCGCCCGGAAGCCGCCGGTAAAAATATTGTGCTTATCATTCCCTCCTTCGCCGAGCGCTACCTTTCGACGGCGCTGTTCGAAGGCCTCTGAGCGGAATCAGAACGTGAAAGCGCGCGTTCAGACAACGCGCGCTTTCCGTAAGCTCCTTCGATAACCCTCGATCAGGCCTGTTTTTTCCGCGCCTTTCCGGAAGCCGAGACTGGCGTCGGCGATGACGCATTACGCGCTTGCACGAGATAGTGTCGGCCATAGGCCCCAGAGATGTATCCCGTCGCCACGATCACGAAATAGACAACGATCAGGAAGCCGCCGCGCTGGTTCGCCGACGCGGCTTTTTCCAGCAACGAGGACACGGCGCTTTCGTCGACAAATATGTCGGAAATGACGCCAAAGATCACCGCCGCGATCGGCACGGCCCTCGACGGCAGACGGAAGTAGCCCATCGCCGCCGCGACCAGAAACGCGCCGAAGCCGATGAGATGAACGAATTGAA
>CAZJAY010000193.1:0-3733 GCA_964543915.1 uncultured Methylocystis sp.
CACCACGCCGCCCATCGAGTTGCCTGGATACTGCGCAGAATAGGGACCGTAGAGATAATCGATCCGCTCGATTTCTTCCGGAGAAATGAGACCCCACCGCGGCTGGCTGTCCGGATGACCGTTATTGATGAGCTGACTGAGCAAAAGCTCATCGGCGTAGACAAGATTACGGGCAGCCGAGAGGCCGAAGTTACGGGTCTGGACGAGGCCTTCATTGCCGCCACGAAGCTTGCGCACCCAAAGTCCCGGCACGTATTTGAGAGCATCCTGTGTATCGACAATATTGATTTTCTTTTCGATATATTTTTTTGTGACGCTGGCGACAGTGTTTGGAATCTGCCACCGCCTGACAAAGGCGGGCGATCCGTCTGCAAGCATTGGCGACCAACGGGATACGGGAGCCGGCGCGACGCTCACCGAGGGGCTGGTTCCGATTCCTGAACCGCTTGTCGAAGCATTGGCGGAAGGTGGAGCAGTTGTTCTCCCGCCGCCCGTGTTTCGCGCAACGGGTTTATTGCCCTGTCGCGCACCACCGACATTGATGGTCGGCAGGCTTTGCTGCGCTTCCGCGATAGAGCCGCCGGCGAGGGATAGAGCGAGGATCGAGGTTCCGAGAGCGAGGGATTTGCGAGACATTTTCTTGTTCCTGTCCAAACTTGTTGTTGTCGGGCGTGCAGGCATGGGTCGTCGGTCCGCGCTGAACGGACGCGCGTGCTGACGCGATGGATTACGGTCATGGGCTTTGGAGAGTTGACGCTGGCGGGCGTCTCCGGAGAGCCGGCTCGGGTGACGCAGATGCGCGACCCCTCTGGCTCCGGAAATCAGGCGCGCGGCGGCGCGGTGGCAAAGCGGCTTTCGTCGAGACCGGAAGAAGAAAGCCTGGGCGCGCGGTCGATGCGGCGCGTGAGACGAACCGCCGGCTCATCATCCGGCGTCAGAACTGCGATCAGCTGCGGGACGTCGAACAGAACATTCTCACGATCGGCGATCTCGCAGAGCGCGCAGAAGCCGATATGATCGCAGTGACCCTGCGCCGGCGCGCCATGCTCCGCCGGTTCGCCGCACCGTTCGCCGAGGGTTGCAGGGGATGCGCCGGTCATCGAAACTGTTTCAATCGGCGCATCGAGAGGCGGTGCGAGCGCAGCTATCGTATGCATATTATGAAACAACCCGATCGCCTGAAGGACGAACAGGCCCGCAAAAAGGAACGCAAGCGCTCTGCGCGCCAGACGTTCGAAAGAGGTGCGGTTCTGTTTCATACGGTCAGGGTGCCGCCGGGTGGCGCGCGGGTCAAACAGAAAAGCATCCGGATTGAGCGATTTTCGACAGGTGTTGTTAAATGACAACATCGTGACGAGGGCGCGTGACCTTCGGGGAGGCGTCCGTCATCGCCGGAAGAGCTGCGCCGTCGATGGCGTTGCCTTCCCCTTGCCCCTAACCTTTCCCCAGTTTCCTTGCGGCCGTCAGCGCCGCTTCGCGGACGGCCTGCAGCTCCCCGTCGCGCATCGCGCGCAAATGCTCGACGATGGGCGCCGGCGCCCGCTCTGGCGCGCCGGCGTCGAAAGGCGGATGCGGATCGTATTCAATCGCGAGTTGCAGCATGCGGGCGTAGTCCTCGCCGCGAATGACGCTCGCGATCGTTAGCCCGAAATCCAGACCCGCTGTCGCGCCGCCGCCGGTGATCCGGTTACGGTCGATGACAACACGCCGCTTTACGCTTTCCGCGCCAAAGAGCGGCAGAAGATCGCGCACCATCCAGTAGCTCGCCGCCTTGTAGCCGTCGAGCAGCCCTGCCGCGCCGAGCAGGAGCGAGCCCGTGCAGACGCTCGTCACAAATTTCGCGCGGGACCCGCGATCAGCGAGAAAGTCGATCGTGGCCTTGTCTCCCATGGCGGTGATCGTGCCTTTCAACCCGCCAGGAACAAAAAGAATGTCGAGGTCCTTTGGGCAAGAGCCGAAGTCATGCTGCGCCGTCAAAGCTATGCCGAGGTCGCCCGCCACCGGCTCCCGCGTCCTCGCGACGTGGAACACGTTCACATTGCCGAGGCCCTTGAAAAAAGTCTGCGGATTGATGACGTCGAGCGTGACGAACGACGGATAGAGAAGAATCGCAATCTGCAGGGGCGGTCCCTCCATCGGCGGGTGCCGAAAAGATTCACCCAGCGCAGCGGGCGCCCGCGCCGCCGCAGCAAAGAACGCAGGCGTTGCGAGGAAAAGAGCGTCGCGACGATTCATGTTGGCCCCCGGATCAAGGCTTCATTCACGCCTGCCATTGCGAGCGTGTCAATCTGCATTGAACCGGGCCCCCGGATCGCCGTCGAAAAGGGATTCCATTTCGGGGCGGGAGGGCGTTCTGTGCCGTTGTGGGCGTGATGGCGGGAGCGGATGCGGCGCGAGATCCGGGCCTTCGTCCAGAAAGTGGAGCGTCACGGGCGGAAAACGGGCGATACCGAAACGCTGATCGCGGTCCGGAACGGGAAGCAGGCGCAGGCTTGATTTCCCGCCCATTAAGCGCTTTCGCCTCCACCATTGGAAAAATCTCATTTTAGATGCGCAAAGCTTATTTTATGAAGCTAGGCATGGCCAACTACCATCAAAAAGATCAAATTGCTTGGGTTTGCGAGAAATCTATCGATTTCCACGCTATTTCGGCATTCATCAGATATTTTTTCCAGACGCTAAATGCGCGCAGAAATTGAACTCAGCAATTTTACGCCCTTAGACGATAATCTCATAAGCTACCTGGTTTCATCCACATTCAGAAAAATTATCCGACTGGGCAGAGATATTTCCCGAGGGGGCATCAGACCTCAGCGTCGCCCACCGGAATGTGACAAAAGTTTCGCGCGGCTCACCAGAAATTTCGGTAGGAATTGGCCAGCGGTCGAAAGCAACATTGCCGAGTAAAGGGCATTGAGCCCGTAGCCAGGGAGTGTTTTATAAGTCACCTCTCAAAAACTGAAAATCGTCGCACAGTAACAAAAGTGCCCGCAGAGCAGGACCCGGCATCGTCAAGCCAGGCTGCGCGAAAAGCTGGACGATCAACTCGGTATGGTTCAGGCGCTGATCGATGGCGAGGTCTATACGCGGATGCGGCGCATGTGGCGGACCGACGAAAATGGGCGGCGTGTCCTTGTAGAGCGACCGAGGCGCACCCGCCCATGGTATTGGATGAGCGGGGCTGGCGGCTGCTATTTTCAGGTCTGGTAAGGCGGCAAGGTACTGGAGCCGAAGCCCGGTATGACAGCCGTTCAGGTCGGCACGAAGGAAGAATTGCCAGACGTAATCCGATCGGTCATGGAGGCGGTGAAAGTCCGTGAGCTCAATATCCAGATCGAGGATGCCGCCGAAAAAGGCGCCGCTGATCTCAGGCTGAAGACCAGGTTAAGAAGGCCAGCTGATCGTCTGATGCCGGAAGGCGAACAAGCTTCTGCTTAAGGACATAAGAGCCGCTCGCCTTCCAAATTGGTATTTGTCTCCCCGGATCACGGCAGGACCCACTATCTGAAATAACTCGATATCCCCTCGGAAGCCCCCTGATCCGCTTCCGCAACCGCTTTATTGGTCGCCTCGGGACCACCAAAATCGTATTTCACACCGAGGAAGTAGGTCCTCTGCGGAAGCGGATGCGGGCCTTCATAGGCTTTGAACCGCCCGAGATTATCGATGCCGATTGTTGCGGTCCAACCCGGTTCAAATTGATAGTTCAGTTTCGTATCGAACAAAATCTGCT
>CAZJAY010000194.1:0-3723 GCA_964543915.1 uncultured Methylocystis sp.
GGCAAGCAGGACATGATATTCGCCGGCGGTTGCGAGGAGCTTGAATGGGAGCTTTCCGTTCTCTTCGACGCGATGGGCGCCATGTCCTCGGCCTACAACGACCGTCCGGCGACGGCTTCGCGCGCCTACGACAAAAACCGCGACGGCCTCGTGATCGCCGGCGGCGCGGGCGTGCTTGTGCTTGAGGAATATGAGCATGCAAAGGCGCGTGGCGCAAAAATCTATGCCGAGGTCGCCGGCTATGGCGCCACGTCGGACGGTCACGACATGGTGGCCCCCTCGGGCGAGGGCGCGGTGCGCTGCATGCGGCAGGCGCTCGCGACGGTGAAATGTCCGATCGACTACATCAACCCCCACGCCACATCGACCCCGGTCGGCGACGTGAAGGAAATCGAAGCGATCCGGGAGGTTTTCGGCGTCGGCGACAAATGTCCGCCGATTTCCGCAACCAAATCGCTCACCGGCCATTCGCTTGGCGCGACGGGCGTGCAGGAAGCGATCTATTCGCTGCTGATGATGCAGAATGGTTTTATCTGCGAAAGCGCCAATATCGAGGAGCTGGATCCGGATTTCGCCGATATGCCAATCCTGCGCGCGCGACGCGATAATGTGAAACTCGGCGCGGTTCTGTCCAATTCATTCGGGTTCGGCGGCACCAACGCGACGCTCATCTTCAAACATCCCGACGCCTGACGCCAAAGCCGCACCGGGCGAGCGGTCGCCGGCAATGATCCGCGCGCGTCGGGAAACTAAAGGCGGTCGGCCGTCGCATGACGGGATCGTTCATTTGGCGGCCTTTTCGGCCGGCCCGCGCCGCAGCCGGGCGAACCAGTTATCAGGAATTCTCGAATGTCGCTTTCTTCCAACATCATGCAGGGCAGACGCGGACTCATCATGGGAGTCGCGAATGATCACTCGATCGCCTACGGGATCGCGCGGGTTCTCGCCCGTCATGGCGCGACTCTGGCCTTCACCTATCAGGGAGAGGCGCTCGGCAAACGCGTCAAACCGCTGGCCGAAGAGCTGGGCTCGAATCTGGTTCTGCCCTGCGACGTCGAGGATGTTGCGACGGTCGACGCTGTTTTCGCGAAGCTGAAGGAATCATGGGGGGAGATGGATTTTCTCGTTCACTCCCTCGCCTATTCCGACAAGAGCGAATTGAAAGGACTTCCCCCCGACACCTCACGGGACACTTTCGTTCGCCCCCGGGTGATGTCCTGCTTTACCTTCCCGGCGGCGGCGCGTCGCGCCGCCGACATGATGAAGGCGGGCGGAACCATGCTGACGGTTAGCTTCAGCGGCGGCACGCATGTCATGCCAAATTATAATGTGATGGGCGTCGCCAAGGCCGCGCTCGATTCCTCGGTGCGCTATCTCGCCGCCGATTACGGCGCCCGCGGCATCCGCGTGAACGCGATTTCACCTGGCCCGGTGCGCACCATGGCGGGCGCGGGCATCACCGGCGCGCGGGCGATGGGCGCTTTCCAGAAACAACATTGCCCGCTGCGGCGAATGATCACGCTCGATGAAATCGGCGGATCGGCGCTTTATCTTCTATCGGAGCTTTCGGGCGGGGTGACGGGCGACGTTCATACCGTCGACGCCGGTTATAATATCATGCTGCAACCTCGGCCCGAGGATTTGAACGGCGGCGAATAAACGACGCCGGTTCGAGAGGCGAAGGAGACGCGAGATGAAAGCGGCGACTGTCTGGACGGGCGTTTGGTTTTTCGGTCTCGCCGCCGCCGCGCTGGCGGGGCCCGCCGATTTCATCCGGCGCGATTGCGGAAGCTGTCACGCCATCGACGCCGATCCTGCTGGGAAAAGTCCGGATCCGAAAGCGCCGCGTTTCCTTGATGTGGCGACAATGCCCTCGACAACCGAACTGTCGCTCAAGGTGTTCCTGCGCTCTTCGCACAGGAACATGCCCAACATCATGCTTGAGCCGGCGGAAATCGACGAGACAGCGGCGTATATCCTCAGCCTGAAAAAGTAATTTACTGAAAATAAACATTATTTGCGCGACTTCGCCAGCGCGCTTGACTCTCCCTGAGCTAAGAACAAAAATAGAACATAGGCCTGTGGCCGTTCTCCAGCTTCGGGATTTTACGACCGATGTCGCATGGCGGCGTTTCGGAACGCATCGGATTTTTGCGTCGGCGGATCGCGGCCATTGAGGCGCGGGACAGCGGCGCACGCCGACGCGTCGATCGCGCTGCGGGGGGTGGACGCAGCGGGGGCGAGGCCTGGGCGCCGCCTGACGACGACAGGGGCGCACTGGGCGAGATCATGCCCGTCATCGCCCGCGACGCACCGGCGGCGGCGGCTTTCGCCCTTGCCCTGACGCTTCGCCGGCGGGCGATCCGACGCGGCGGCGCGCTGGTCTGGATCGTTGAGGACATGAACGCACGGGAATTCGGATTGCCCTACGCGCGGGGCCTCGTCGCGGCGGGCGTCGACCTCGCGCGGTTCGCCCTCATCCGCACGCAACGGCCGCGCGAAACCCTTTGGGCCATGGAGGAGGCGCTGAAAAGTCCCGCCTGCCCCATGGTTGTGGCGGAAAGCCATCTTTCGCCTGCTCTCTACAGTCTTTCCGCCTCGCGACGCCTGCGGCTCGCGGCGCATCGCGGCGGCGGCCTTGGCCTGCTGCTCGCCCAAAACCGGGCGACCGGCGGCGCCAGCGCCGCCGACTGGCGAATTGAAATCGCCGCGCCCGCCGACCCGGCGCCGCGCCGTACGCCCCTGCCGGCGCTCGCCCCTGACGCCTTTTTCCGATGGCGCCTGCGGATTCTGAAAGCGCGCCTTGATGGGCCGGGGACGGCGGCTGATCCCGCGCAATGGCGCGATCTTGTTTTCAACCCCGAAGAAATGGCGTTTCGCGATGCGTTTCCTGAGTCTGTGTCTGCCACATCTGGGCGTCGACCGGTTACGGCGATGCGGTAAGGGCGCAACGCCCTTCGCCACATACGCCCGTAACGGAAAGGGCGAGCGGCTGGCTCTCGTCTGTCCGGCGTCGGCGGCGCTTGGCCTGACGCCCGGCATGGCGGTCGCCGACGCCCGCGCCCGGGCCCCGGCGCTGACGCTCGCCGAGGCCGATCCGCGCGCCGACGCTGCGCTTCTTGCGCGTCTCGCTGACTGGCATCGACGCTTCACCCCGCTCGTCGCCCTCGATCCGCCGGATGGACTGCTCCTGGACGTCGCGGGCGCGGCGCATCTGTTTGGCGGCGAGAAGGCCCTGATGACGGAAATCGAAAGCCGACTCGCCGCCCAGGGCTTCACGGCGCGGACGGCCATCGCGCCGGGGCCGGCGCTGGCGCGGGCGCTGGCGCGCTTTTCGACGATACGCCTTGTCACGACGGACGCCACGCAGGCGGAAATCGACCGGACAGCCGCAGCCCTGCCAATCGCCGCGCTCAATCTTGATACGGCGGCGCGCGCAGCCCTGCGACGCGCCGGATTGCGACAGATCGGCGATCTGATCGAACGGCCGCGCGCGCCGCTGGCGGCGCGTTTTGGCGCCATGACGCTGACCCGCCTCGACGCCCTCACCTGTCGCCTGCGCGATCCGATCACGCCGCATTTCGAGGCGCCAAACCTTATCGTCGAACGGCGTTTTCAGGAGGGGCTGACGCTACGGGACGCTATCTCGGCGACGCTAAGCCGCCTGACCGGGGATCTCTGTCCGCTGCTGACGCGGGCCGGGGTCGGGGCCCGCCGCGTCGA
>CAZJAY010000195.1:0-3718 GCA_964543915.1 uncultured Methylocystis sp.
GTGCGCGACCAGTCGCAGGCGATGGATCTCGGTCAGCGCTACGAGGCGATCGCAGGCTCCTTCAACTCGATCCGCGACGATGCGATATCGATGGTCGACCAGCTCGAAGACGGCAAGGTCGATATTTTCGAGCGCGTCGCCAATGTCTGGATGAAGATGGCGCGCGGCGATATTGCGGAACGCTTCGACGATATCCGCAAGACCTATCTCGACGTCACCAGATCAACGAAGGATCAGATCGTGCGTGAGGCGCGTATTCTCGTCGCCTATCATGATTTTCGCGGCGCATAGAAACAATCGCAGGTCCACGCGGTTGAGGTCCTGAAAACCGCAGAAGCAAAACTTGAGGAGTCAAAAAAGACCCTTGCCGCCGCCGCCGAAACGCTCGCCGATTACAAAGGCGAGGACCTCGCCGAGCGCGCGCGCCTTGAACTGACCCGCGACGAAAGACTGCGCGACCTGCAAAATCAGGACAAACGCTATCAGATCGCCAAGGATCTCGCCGATAATCTGACGATCAGTTACACTACGTCCGAAGTCAGTATGGCGCGTCTCCAGCAGACGACCAACGCGAAGGAGCGCGTCTATGCGCAGGCGGTGAGTTTCTTCTCCACCAATGACTCGGTTCTGACCGCACTGAAAGCTTCCTTCACAGGCCTTGTTGGCCTGCATGAGTCGACGCAGACGCTGAACACGATGAAAGAAGGCGTCTCGCGCAGCATTGAGGTGCTGTCAGAATTGGGTGACAAGGTGCAGGAAGCCGCCATGCGCGCCGGTTACGGCCCCACCATTCGTTCCGACGCGGTCATCAAGCTGGTCGACTCAGTGACGAATTTTCAGGAGAAAACGCTCACGATCGTCGAGGAGATGCGCAAGCTTTCCACGCAGAACTCCGAAGAAATTCGTGCGGCTGTTGAAGACGGCCGCAAACGGATCGAAACGCTGATCCACGAAGGCCAGCCGCCCGCCACTGTCTGACGGGACGCCGTGTGCCGCCCCCTCGCCAACGCCGGTGGTTGTCGTGGGGGCGATGCTCGACGACCTGATGCTCGCGATGGATATCGTCGATACGCTGCGTCACGATCAACGACTCGTCGAGAGAGAACTCGCCGCCGGTTACAGCGACGAGGCGCTGATCGACCGTCTGCGCGCGCTCTACAGGGGTCAGGGCATTGATGTCTCTGACGAGGCGCTGGTTCAGGGCGTCCGGGCGCTACGCGAGAAGCGATTCACCTATACGGGATCGCAACCGGGCTTTGGCCGCACGCTCGCCCTGATGTGGATTGACCGCGCGCGTCTCGGCAAATTTCTTTTGCTCGGTCTTCTGGCGATATCGGGCGCGTGGACGGCGCATTATTATCTGGTTGCCCGGCCACAGCAGATCGCGCAAACGCAGGCGCATGAGGAAATCGCCGAAACCCTGCCGAAGGCGCTGCAAACGACCTATGACGAGATTATCGGCGAAGCGAAGGTGGATGCGGCGAAGAGCTACGCCGCACAATTGCTCGCTGACGGAAAAAGCGCCCTCGCGCATAATGACGCGGAAGCCGCCCGAAAGGCCGCGAGCGATCTCGAGTCATTCCTGATGGAAGTGCGCGCCGAATTCACGCTCCGGATCGTCAATCGTCCCGGCGAGGCGAGCGGCGTCTGGCGCAAGCCGGAGATCAATCCCCAGGGCCGCAATGATTATCTCATCGTCGAGGCCGTCGCGCCGGACGGACGCGTGCTGCCGCGTTCAATCCGAAATGAATAAACCGGCGTCACCTCGACCGTCACCAAATGGGGCGTGCGCGTCAACCGCGAGGTCTATCAGCGCGTGCTGGCCGACAAGCGCGCCGATGGCATCATCTCGGAAAATATCGTGGGCGACAAGCGTCGCGGCTATCTCGACGTCGATTACCGGATGCCAGTTCTCGGCGGCACGATAACCAAATGGTGAGATCATCATGATTTCGGGGTTCGAAGCGCTTCAGTCAATCGACCGCGCCTATGGGCAAATACGCGAGGAGGAGATGCGCGTCGACGACCGGCTGCGCACGGTGTCGGCAGACTCCGCGCGGCTGCGCCAGGAACGGCGTGCGCTCCTGCATCGACTGGCGGACGTCAAGTTCCGGATGCTGAAATCCGGCGAACTGGCGCGCGATCTGGACATGGCGGAGCGCGAGGTGCGCCGCCTGCTGGAAGAAGCAGCCCGTGAAACCGCGCAAATCGCAGCCGGTCGCGAGCAGGCGGCGGCCGCATTGAAGCAAGCCGAGGCGGCTCGCGCCGCCTGCGCGGCGGAATATGAGGCGGCGGGCCAGGCGTTACAGGCTTTTGAGACCGCTCACCAGCCAGACATTATCGCGGATCCGAAATGGACCGCGCTCGCCGACGAAGCGACGCGCGCGGAAAAAACCTGGCATGAAGCCGAACGCAAGACCCGGCAGGCGGAAGAGGACCGCGAAACAAAGAGGACGCCTTACGAAGCCGATCCGCTTTTCGTCTATCTGTGGAAACGACAATTCGGTTCATCCGCCTATCGGAGCGGCGGCGTCGTGCGTTATTTCGATAGTCTGATCGCGCGCATGATCAATTATTCGGAAGCGCGCGCGAACTACACGATGCTCAATCAGATCCCCGAGCGTCTGCGCGCCCATGTGGACAGGCTGAAAACCAGCCTCGACGGCCTTCATCAGGAGATCGCGAACTTCCGGCAGGAGCGGCTGCTCGCCGCCGGGGCCGGCCCTTTGCAGGCGCGGCTACAAAAAGCACGGGCGGCGCGTGACGCCAGTGAGGCGGAGGTTGGGCAGCGTCAGAAAGCTTTCGCGGAGGCGGACGCAAAATTTGACGCGATCAATGGCAAAGATAACGACGGGCTGCTCGCACGCGCCGTGCAACTCATGGTCGACAATGACTCGCGCGACGATGTGATCACTCTTTATCGCGAAGCTGAGCGCACACGTTCGAACGAGGACAAGGAAATCGTTGCGCAAATCGATCAGCTGACCCGTCAGTTGGGCAAGGCCGAAGCGGATCTGACTCAATTGCGCAAGCAGAGCCGCGATCTGGCCCACCGGCGCGATGAAGTCGAAGCCGCGCGTCAGTCTTTTCGTCGGCGTCGCTATGATTACCCGGGGACGACGTTTCGTAACGAGGCGGCGATCAACGACGTGCTGGGTGGCGTGCTGAGCGGGATGATCCAGGGGGCCGTGCTCGAACAGGTCCTGCAACAGGGCTATCGTCGCCCACCATCAATTGATTGGGGCGGCGGCTATCAGCCCGGCCCGATGTTTCCGCCAATCGGAGATTCCGGCGACATTTTCGACGGCGGATCAGGTGGCGGGTTCAGCGATAATTCCGGCGACTTCGGCGGCGGCGACGGGTTCGACACCGGCGGATCGTTCTAGAGAGACCAACAGAATCAAAACGGCCGGGATTTCCCCGGCCGTTGTTTGCTTCTCGTAAAGATTTCACTCAGTGCGACACGTTCGACCAGATCCTGCGCTTTGTGAAGTAAAGCAGGCCGGCGAAGACGATCAGAAATGAAATGACTCCGAGGCCCGTTTTTTTCCGGCTTTCCAGACTGGGTTCGGCTACCCAGACAAGGAAGGCGGTCACATCCTGCGCATATTGATCGACGGTTTGCGGCGCGCCGTCGTCATAGGTCACCGCGCCGTCGGAGAGCGGCGGCGGCATACCGATACGCAGACCGGTCATAAACACGTTGTAATACTGACCG
>CAZJAY010000196.1:0-3701 GCA_964543915.1 uncultured Methylocystis sp.
GCCGCAAGCGAGGCGTCGACGCGGGAGCAACCGGGAATGTAGAAAAAGGATTTACCACGCGCCGGTTCGATAATTTCAAGACCCAGCGTGTCGCCGACCGACGTGCCGAAATCCGGCGCATTCCTGTCTTCGAGATAGAGCGCGATTTTTCCAGGCACGGGGAAGGCCCTCAGGCTGAGGCCAAGGTCAACGCCCGCGCCATTTATGGCGACCGGCGCGTCCATCGGCAGCTCGTTTCGCGGCACGAGGGGCTGTTGCAGGATCGAGAAGATCGGATTGGCGGCCAGCGCATCGAGAACGCGGCGCGCGGCATAGAGCCCAAAGGGTTGCGCCTCGCGCAGATTGAGCAGACCCGCGACATGATCGACGTCGCCGTTCGTGAGCGCGACCGCCTTGATCGGGCTGGCGCGCACCGGGTCGTCGGCGCCGGGCGCGAGAACCGGCGCCGCGGCAATTTGGGCGCGCAGGTCCGGAGACGCGTTGAGCAGGAGCCAGTCAGCGCCATTGGCGCTAACGGCGATTGAGGATTGGGTGCGCGGCGCGAAGCCCGGCTCCCCCGCGCGGACGGCGCGGCAGTTGGCGCAGTTGCAGTTCCATTGCGGGAAGCCGCCGCCGGCGCCAGAGCCCAGAATTCTGATTTTCATTATTTTTCAGCGCCGTTTGGCGCGGCGCCGCATCTCCCTGGAGTTATTTCGACGCACTATGCACGGCGTGTCGCCGCCCATGCAAGAGCGCGGGCGACGTGTCGCCGCGGCTCTGGCGCGCGCGCGTCGCCTCGCCCCGTTTTGGTCGCTTTCGCGGCGCACCATATTGGGGCTGACGCGTTCTCCGACGGCGCCTGCGACATTGCTGGCGAATGCGAGAAAATTCTTGAGGAAGAACGCGCGGGAAGGATGCTTTTGCGCAAACCGGTTTCACGGGCGGCCGGGGCCGCCCTTCTGACGCTTTTCGTCGGCTTCGGCCTTGGCGGCTGCATGTCGGATGGGCTGAGCATGGTTGACTCCGCCGCGTCGGGCCAGCGGTCGTTTTTCGGCGCGCCAGCCCGCGCTCCGATGCGCGTGCCACTCTTCGTCGCCTCGACCCGGCGCGGCGAGGGCGCAGCGGACGATGGCCGCGCAAAATTTTCGCTCACCACGATTGGCGTTCCGCAAGATCATGCCGCCGGCGCAATCGAGAAGCCGAGCTTCGGCGCTGTGGACAGCCACCGCCATTTCTCCGTTCTCGACAAACGTGGCATGAGCGATGAGGAATTCTATCGCGAAATCGCCAGCCATGTTTCCGGCCGGGTCGGCGTTTCACGCGATATCCTGCTCTATGTCCACGGGTTCAACACCGGTCTCGACGATGCCCGCTTCCGCCTTGCCCAGATCGTTGCGGACGGAGGCTTTTCCGGCGTGGCGACGCTGTTCACCTGGAATTCGCGCGGCGGGCTTTTCAACTATGAATCGGACAAGGAGGCGGCGACTGTTTCGCGCGACGCCTTCGAGAGCCTGCTTTCGGGCCTGTCACGGACGCCCGGGGTCGGACGCATTCATATCCTCGCCCATTCCATGGGCGCATGGCTGACGATGGAGACGCTGCGCGCTATCGCCATTTCGGGTCATCCCGATCTCGACGGGCGGCTCGGTCAGGTGATGCTCGCCAATCCGGATATTGATCTTGGCGTCTTTCGACAGCAGGTCGCCCGGCTCGATCCTGGTCACGTGTCGATTTTTGTCGCGAGCAACGATCGCGCCTTATCGATGTCGTCGCGGATCGCGGGCGATCGTCAGCGTCTCGGGGCGCTCGATCCCGCCAAGCCGGAGGACAAGGCGGAGCTGGACCGCCTCGGCGTTTCGGTCCGCGATATCTCGTCTTTCTCGACTGATTTCATCGGCCATGGCGCCTTCGCCGAGGCGCCCGATGTCGTTCGTCAGATTGGCGCGCAGATCACGGCGCCGCGCGCCGCCGAGGCGGATAGCCACGCGGTCATCGACGCTCGCTCTCCCGAGGATATCGCCGCGAGCAAAAAAATCGAGCGTCAGGAACTGGCGCCTGTCGGGGCCCGCTGAGCCTCGGTTTTCGCCAGCCGGTTATAGTGTTTCACGCTGATGGGTATTGCCGCGAGAAAGGCGACGCTGACGACAGCCAGTAATTCCATCGGGAATATCGCGAGCAAAAGAAGCGTGACGCCGACGCCAAAGAGGACAGGAATGACGAGGTCGCGCGGAATGCGTCCGACCTTCTTGCCGGAGAAGTGCGGTATGCGACTGGCCATAAGAAAGGCGATGGTGAGGACATAAATGATATTGAAGGCTGCGAGCGTTTTGGTCGCGGGCAGCTCCAGAACCGACAGATGCAGGTAAAGCGGCAACAGCACCGTGACCGCCCCCGCCGGCGCCGGCATGCCGACGAAGAATTGCGCATGCCACGCCGGCTTCGTCGGATCCTCGATCATCACGTTGAACCGCGCGAGGCGCAACGCCGCCGCGATAGCGAAGACGAGCACGGCGAACCAGCCAAGCCCTTTGATTTCGTGCATACTCCACAGATAGAGCAGCAGCGCCGGCGCAACGCCGAAATCGACGAAATCGGAGAGCGAGTCCAGTTCCGCGCCGAAGCGCGAGGTGCCCTTGATGGCGCGAGCAAGGCGACCGTCGAGCCCGTCGAGCACCGCAGCCGCCATGACGGCGGTGACGGCGGTCTCGAATTTTCCGTCGATTGCATAACGGATCGATGTCAGCCCCATGCAGAGCGCGAGCAGCGTCACGAGATTCGGGAGCACGACCCGCAGCGGGATATTTCTGAACCGCAGGCGCCGAAGCTCCGACGCCGACAGGGCGTCCCCTGCCGGATCGCGATAGTTGCCATCGTCGTCCGTCATGACCCGTTCCTCAACCTGTCTTGAACGTCGTCGCGGGCGCACGCGCGCTCATATCGGCGAGGATCGTCTCCCCTGCGACAGCGCGCGCGCCAACGGCTACCATTGGCCGCGCGCCCGCCGGCATGTAGACGTCGACGCGAGAGCCGAAGCGGATGAGCCCAAAACGGTCGCCGACGCCAATATTCTCGCCCTCGCGGCTGAAGCAGACGATCCGCCGCGCGACGAGCCCGGCGATCTGGACGACGCCAAAGCGACCGAGATTCGAGTCGATGACGAGCCCGTTGCGTTCATTGTCCTCACTCGCCTTGTCGAGATCGGCGTTGAGGAAAAGCCCCGGTTTGTAGGCGATTTTCATGATACGACCGGTGACCGGCGCCCGGTTCACATGACAATCGAAAACGCTCATGAACACTGAAATCCGCTGGAGCGGCTCCGCGCCCATGCCCAGTTCGGGCGGCGGCAGGAAGAAGCCAACGGCCGAGATCATCCCGTCTGCCGGCGATACGACAATCCCGTCGCGCAGCGGCGTCACGCGCGGCGGATCGCGGAAGAAATAGGCGCACCACGCCGTGGCGATGAACCCGAGCCAGCCAAGCGTAGGCGACAGCCAGTTCAGCACAAAGGCCGCCGCGGCGAAGCCCGCGATGAAGACGTAGCCCTCGTGATGGATCGGAACCAGCGACTTCCGAACGGAATCAATTATCGACATTTGAGATCGGACCTCTTTTGCCCGGCCGCGTCGCCGGCGTTCCGCGCGCCTTCTGTGCCACGGGTCCGGGCCACTGTCACGGCTGGCCGGCGGCTTCCGGCAGACGCAGGATGCGACAGGGATCGCCGA
>CAZJAY010000197.1:0-3688 GCA_964543915.1 uncultured Methylocystis sp.
GCCCGATCCGGGTCCCGCCCTTCCAGGTGACGCCTTCGCGCCCGACGCCGACTCCATAACGCACGGCCTTGCCGTTCGGGAGCGAGAGGTAAAGGTAGCGGTTCGCCGTATCGACCGTGATCGTTCCGGGCTTCTCTTCCGTCGGGTCAGGCATGATCTCGCGCGTCGCGGAAGGATATTCTCTTTCGATGCGGGTGTTGTCCCGGCCATCATCATAGGAAGCGGTCATTTCCTCCGCGCCAGCCGGATATTCAACAGCCGCCGGCTCGGACTCAAACAAAGCCATGAAAGAACGGCCGTCCGCCCGCGCGACGCTCGCGCTCAGGGAGACCGCAGCCAGCGAAAGCGCCGAAGCAAAAACCAGTTTTTCAAACCCGATGCCCGAACCGGAAAGAAACCGCATGTGAGGTCGCTCCTTTTATTCTTCTGTGCGGAAGAATGCGCGAGCGAATGTTTCGTTCCGTCGTTTCGACGAAATTCCTAATAAAAGTTTAACGCGTCAAATTTTATTGTTTTGCCGGCGATGGCGCAGGGGGGGCGACGGGCGCGGCGGCGGCGGGCGTCGGCGCAACCGGAGGGAGCGGAGCCGCAGCCGGCGCGGCGGCCTGTGCGCCCCATGCTGCGTCATCGGCGCGATTTCTTCGCGCCGGTTGATCGCCACCCTGAACAAAGACATGCCGGGCGAGCGCCTTCGCAGACGCGTCCTGCGCCTCTGTCATTGCGGACAGATCCGAGGCGCTTCTGCGGGCGAGCTGGACGCCGGCCGCCGCGACCGGCGTGTCGAGCGCCTGCACCGGGCCAATGGCGGGACGAGCGGCGAGTCTGGGCGCCGTTGTCGCGGGGGCGGCGACGGGCGGGCGGAACTCGATCGCAGGTCCGGTCGCGGTCGGTTGCGTCGGCGCGGCGGGACTCGCCTCGGGCCGCGCGGCGATCGGCGCGGGCTTGCGGGCCCCGTAAAGCTTTTTGAGTTCCTCGGCGACGAAATGCGCGACGCTGACCGCGCCGGTCGGCGTGAAATGGACGCCGTCCGCCGCCCGGATCTTCACGATCTGGCCGTTGATGTCGGGTCCAAACGCGCTGTACTGTCCTTTTTCGTCCGAAAAACTGTCCCACAGATCGACAAAAACCGCGTCTGCGCGCGAGGTGCGTTCCTTGTAGATGTCGTTCAGCTTCGCCATGTCGGCTGAAAAGGTCTCACTCTTCATCACCGGAAGTCCGACCCACACAACCGGAATTTTCTTCTCGCGAAACGGCGCCATCATCGCGTCGACGCGCGCCGTGTAGAGTTCGCGCCATCGTGGCGTCATGGGGTCTTCCGTGTCGGAGCCCTGGCGAATTTGCTGTCGATCATTGATGCCGACCATGATCACGGCGACATCGACCTTGCCGGGGCCATTCGCGATTTCCCGCGCAGCTTTCGGCCAGTCGTAGAAATCGTCGCGAACGAGGCCGGAGCTTGCTTTCGAGAGCTTGTCGATCGCAATGTCCGGCGTGTCAGACAGCGTTTCGGGGAGGCCGTTGGCGAGCAGCGTCGCCATTGTGTCGCCGAGGATGGCGACATGAAAGGAGGGCGCGGGCTTCGCGACGCCGGAAGGCGTCGGTTCGGTCCCGTTCGCAGGCGAGGCTGTCTCGGAAGGCGTTTCGCTCTGGCCCGCACCGCTGTCGTCGCTCTTCGGGGCGCCGCCGCGCCGCGCGCGCTCCTCGCCGCCGCGCCAGTAGGTTGGGCCGCGATTTTCCTGATGGGGGAGAATTCGGCGGACGCGCGGCGCGCTGCGCGGGGCGGGACGCTGGCGGACATGATCGCCGCCGCCGAAAAGGCCGCCGAAGACTTCGCCGATCGGATCTTCCGCGAAGGCCGGGGCAGCCGGCGCGAGAAGAGCGGCGGCGAGAAGCGACAGAAGGGTCAGGACGCGGCTGAGTTTCGGGGACATCGTTCCGGTCGGCCTTCTCTACGCGCCGCGCAAGATCTACACGTGTGCGGTGCAACAACGAAGCTTGTATATAAAACGCCGCGGCGCCTGCGCAAACCCCGCTTGACGGCGCGCGGCGCCATCAGTTCAAACAGGCCATCCGCTGCGGAGGCGTTTTTGCCCATGCCCACCGGTTTCCTGCCTGCGCTTGCGCCACAGGCCGTTCGACGCGCCGCAGGTCTCGTCGCACGTCTCGCCGCGCTCGCGTCTGTTCTTGCGGCCTCCGTCATCGCGCCCGCGATCGCCGGAAGCGGCGCAGGCGATACCCCCCGCGCCGAGGAGCGGATCACGCCTTTTTCCGGCGTCGTTGAAGCCTGTGACGCGACCTTCGTTCTTAACGAACTCGTGGCGCGCCTTGCGGCGCGCGAGCGGGATTTCGGCTATTCGAGCCTCGAAATCACCGGGTTTGAAGGGATCACGCAGACCGGATTTCGCTCGAACGGGCTGAGCTACATCCCCCGCCGCTATTGTCGCGCCGAGGCGATGTTTAACGATGGCGTCCGGCGTCGGCTCGTCTACAATATCGGCGAACACACCGGTTTTATCGGCCAGTCTTTCGGCCTGACCTGGTGCGTGGTCGGACTGGATCGGGAGCATGCCTTCGGCGCCGATTGCAAGGCGGCCGGCCCGTGAGCGGCGGAGCGCGATGACGACTTTCAAAATGATGCGCGTTCCTGGCCTGCGATGGGCGACCGTCGCGCTTGCGGCGGCCTTGCTCTCTGCGCCCGCGATGAGTCCCGCGGCCGCCCGCGACGGCGCATCGCCGCGCGATTGCGCGCTTGATCATTGCGACGACCCGGCGTCGACTCCGAAGGCCGATACGGGCCCGACCACGCCCACAGCGCCGCTGCCGTCCTCGGTCGCCTCCGGTTCCTTCGATTTCTATGTGCTGGCGCTGAGCTGGTCGCCGGGGTTCTGCGACCGGGTCGAGGGTGGTCACGATCAATGCGAGCCGGGGAAGGGGCTCGGTTTCGTGGTGCATGGGCTCTGGCCGCAGCATGAGCGCGGCTATCCGGCTGATTGTCCGGGTCCGCGCAGCCCCTCGAATGTCGCGCTCGAACGCGCCGAGGGGCTTTACCCGGACATGCGTCTCGCCCGCTATGAATGGCGCAAACATGGAACCTGCACCGGCCGTAGCCCCAGCGATTATTTCGCCGATGTCGCGCGCGCCCGCGCGGCTGTAACAATCCCTGCGCCCTTCGTCGGCGCGAGGCGGGACCAGACCTTCGCGCCCATCGATATCGAACGCGCCTTTTACGAGGCCAATCCCCGCCTGCGGCCGGGGATGATGGCGGTCGGCTGCCGGCGCGGCGTGCTGGAGGAAGTGCGGCTTTGCCTCACGAAAGATCTGCGCGATTACCGCGCCTGTCCCGAAGTCGTGCGACGCGGCTGCCGCAGCCGCGAAATCTCCGTGCCGGCGCCGCTGTAGCGGCCGCCCCCGCGCCCGGCCTGAAAGCAATCGATGAATTACCGACACGGCTTTCACGCCGGAAATTTCGCCGACGTGTTCAAACATGTGTTTCTCGCGCGAATCCTCGTCTATCTCGCGCGCAAGGAAACGCCCTTTCGCGTCATCGACACCCATGCGGGCGAGGGCGCCTATGATCTTACCGCCGATGAAGCGCAACGCACGGAGGACTGGCGCGGCGGCGTCGCGCGGCTGATGACGGGCGACGACCCGACGCCGGCGGTGCGCGACTTGCTCGCGCCGTGGCGCG
>CAZJAY010000198.1:0-3675 GCA_964543915.1 uncultured Methylocystis sp.
AAACGGATCATAACGCTTTGCGGGACGCAGGAATAATCATGCATGGGTCGAGAATATCCCGCGGCGCGCCCGCGTGTGTGATTGGTTCTTGCATTGGCCTCGCAGGAGTCGCAACGCTGTCGCCATGACGACTCGCGCCGAACATCCGTACGCTGCGCCGGCCGCCTATATGGGGGTCGAGCGTTCCCTGCTTGGCCGTCCCTGGCGGGCGCGGCTGGATCGGGCGGGCGAGGCTGTCGCAGAAGCGATGACGCAGGCCCATGGCGTCGATCCGGCGCTGGCGCGCGTGCTGGCCGGCAGGGGCGTCGGCGCGATGACGGTATCGCGCTACCTTGATCCGACGTTGCGCGATCTCATGCCGGATCCCTCCGCGCTCACCGATATGGACGCCGCCGTCGCCCGTAACGCCGATGCGATTGCCGCGGGCGAACAGGTGGCTGTTTACGGCGACTATGAGGTCGACCGCGCCGGTTCGGCGGCGTTGCTTGTCGACTATTTCCGGGCGACCGGCGCGCCGGAACCGATCGTTCATATCCCTGACCGGATTTTCGAGGGCTATGGACCCAATGTCGACGCCATCCGGCACCTTGCCGGACGCGGCGCAACGCTCCTCATTACGGTCGATTGCGGCACGACGAGCCATGAGGCGCTCGCCGTCGCCCGGTCTCTGGGGATGGACGCCATCGTGCTGGATCACCACCAGGCGCCGGTCGACCTGCCCGACGCTATTGTCGTCAATCCGAACCGGCAGGATGATCTGTCCGGGCAGGGCGCACTCTGCGCGGCAGGCGTCGTCTTTCTGACGCTTGTCGCCGTGTCGCGCGCCTTGCGCGATCGGGGCTTTTGGGGAACGCCGGGATCGCCGCCCGATCTGCTCGCCGCGCTCGATCTCGTCGCCCTCGCGACGGTGGCGGACGTCGCCCCCCTGACCGGCCTGAACCGCGCTTTCGTTTCCAAAGGGTTGCAGGTGATGGACAATCGATCGCGGGCCGGCCTTGCCGCGCTGATCGACGCTGCGCGGTTTGAGGGACCGTTGCGCGCCTGGCATCTCGGCTTTGCGCTGGGGCCGCGGATCAACGCCGGCGGCCGCATCGGCGACGCGGGGCTCGGCGCGCGTCTCCTGACCCTCGGCGATCGGGCGACGTCGGCCGCGATCGCAAGCGAGCGGGTTCGACTCAATGCCGAAAGACGGGTCATCGAACAACACGCGCTCGAAGCCGCAATGGCGCAGGCGGAAGCCGCCTTTCGGGCGGCGAACCGACTGTCCTGCCTCATCGTTGAAGGCGAGGATTGGCATCCCGGGGTAGTCGGCCTGATCGCCAGTCGATTAAAGGAAAAGTTTAATATACCATCATTCAGCTTTGCTTCTAATGGAGAAAATCTAACTGGTTCAGGAAGAAGTTTAGCTGGCGTCGATATCGGCCGGGCCGTGCGTCGCGCCGTCGATCTCGGACTCGTGGAAAAGGGCGGCGGCCATGCGATGGCTGCCGGAGTCACGCTGTCGCGGAATGCGTTGCCCGCCTTTCGCGACTTTCTCGAAGAGGCGCTTGCGGCGTCCGTGGAGGCGGCGCGCGACGCCGACGCGCTGGCGATCGATGGCGTCCTTTCCGGCCGGGGGCTTAATCTTGATTTCCTCGCGCGGCTTGAAAAGGCCGGCCCCTTTGGTCAGGGCAATCCCGAACCGGTTTTCGTTTTACCCGCCCAGCGGATCGTCGATTCGGCGGTCGTCGGCGACGGGCACGTGCGCGCCCGTCTTCGATGCGGCGATGGCGCTACGCGGGACGCCATCGCCTTCCGCGCCGCCGACGGGCCGCTGGGCGCCGCCCTGCTGCGCCAACGCGATACGCTGTTCCATGTCGCGGCGCGCGCGTCGGTCAATCATTTTCGCGGGACAGCGCGGCCGCAGGCCGCAATCGCCGATATCGCGCCCATGTCCTGATGCGTGTGGCGCCGTAGCCACAGTAGCCGTCAAATCGCTCCGGCAGGGCCCCCGGAGTCGTCAAAAGCCGCATTTTAGGCTCATTCCGGCAGCCTCCTTGTTCGCGTTCGTCACGGCGCGTTAACGAGGTCCTGGCGAATCCGGCGCGATACCGAATGTGTCTTCAAGGCGACGCATTCGGGCGTTTCGCCGGTGTTGGCCGGACCGGTTTGCGCCGAACGGCTCTTGCAAGGCTCGGGACGATCCGCAATGCGTCTGTCAGTTTCCGGTTTCATGTCCACACGCGCCGAACGCTTCAGATTTATCGCCCCCATCGTTGTGGCGGCCGGTCTCGCCGGCTGCGCCTCCACGAATGATCCGGGCGGGCGCGTCGCCGATTTCGGCGCGAGCCAGATCGATCCCAAATATGGCGTCAAGGCGAGCCCGCGCGTTATCGCCGATGGGGAAGAAGTTCCAAAGGGCGGCGGCAATTTCATGGTCGGCAAGCCCTATAAAATCGCCGGCAAGACCTATTATCCAAGCGAAAAGCCCTATTCGGCCGTTGGCGTCGCGTCGTGGTACGGATCCGATTTCCATGGTCGACGCACGGCGAATGGCGAGGTTTTCGACCGCGCCTCCATCAGCGCCGCGCATCCGACCATGCCCCTGCCGAGCTATGCGCGCGTAACCAATATGAAAAATGCGCGCTCGATCATCGTTCGCGTGAATGATCGCGGTCCCTATCATGGCGGTCGGGTTATGGACGTTTCGCAGCGGGTGGCCGAAGCGCTGGATTTCCGCAATGCGGGCAAGACCAAGGTAAAAGTCGAGTGGATCGGCCGCGCCAATATCGCCGGCGATGAGGATGCGAGGCTTCTCGCGACTTTGCGCGAGGATGGCCCCGCGCGCCTCGAGCCGGATGGACTCGCCCCGGTTGTCGCGGCGGCGTTACGCAACAACCCGGTTGAGCGCGTGGCGGAGGCGGCGTCGACGGAAGTCGAGGCGCTGGCCTATGCGGACGCCGGCGCTGCTGGCGAAGCTGCGCCGATGTCTCGCGAACTCGTTGCGACAGTGGCCGAAGACGAAAGCCAGCTTATGCCGCCGGCCTCGATTGGCGGCGCCGGGCGCGCTACGCTCGATTGAGCGCAGCGCCGGTCAGGACGCGGTGAAGGTTCGCATTGCATTTCGTTGCCAGGCGCGCCATGGTTAATGCGTTGCGTGATCTGTCGAACGCGAATCGGAGCGTAGCGTTTTGCTGAAACCGGTATTTTGCCTGGCCGTCGCGGCGATGGCTGCGTTGTTCGTTTCGGCGCGGACGCCCGCGCGTGCGGCGGAAGATATTCAGACGTCGGCGCCCAACGCCTTGCTGATTGACGCCGGCACGAACACGGTTCTCTTCGAAAAAGGCGCCGACGATCGGGTGACGCCAGCCTCGACGGTCAAAATCCTGACCGCCGAGCTGATTTTCCGCGAATTGGCCGAGGGCCGCCTGAAGCCCGAAGACGAATACTTCGTCTCGGAATATGCGTGGCGCAACGGTGGCGCGCCAGCCGGCGGTTCGGCGATGTTCCTCCCGGTGAAGAGCCGCGCCACGATTGACGATCTGCTACGCGGCCTCCTCGTCGACTCGGGTAACGACGCAGCGCTCGTTCTGGCGGAAGGATTGGCTGGGTCCGCGGCGAGTTGCGTCGAAAAGATGAACCCGCGGGCGCAGGAGCTGGGGCTGACAACAGCCCGCGTCGCGAGTCCGTGGGGGA
>CAZJAY010000199.1:0-3665 GCA_964543915.1 uncultured Methylocystis sp.
ATACAGATGCGCCTTTCCTCGCGCCTGTGCCCAATCGGGGGAAACGTAACGAGCCGGCCTTTGTCGTGGACACGGCGCGCGTGCTGGCGGAGCTGAAGGGCGTGAGCGAGGCGGAACTCGCGCGCGTGACGACCGACAATGCGATGCGACTGTTTTCCAAAATGCCGCCGTTGGACGTGGCTGCATGACCCTGCACGTCACGATACTTGGCTGCGGATCGTCAGGCGGCGTGCCGCGGGTCGGGCAGGGCTGGGGTAAATGCAACCCCGCCAATCCAAGAAACCGTCGGCGTCGCTGTTCAATCCTCGTCCGGCGCGGGGGCGTCGAAGAGGAAGCGACGCAGGTCCTTGTCGACACAGGCCCGGACCTACGCGAGCAACTCATTGATGCGAATGTGAAACGGCTTGATGCGGTCCTCTACACCCACCCGCATGCCGACCATACCCACGGCATTGATGATCTCCGTGGGCTCGTGATCAGGAATGGTCGTCGTATTCCCGCCTATATGGATGAGCCCACATCGCGCCGGCTCGCGGATAAATTCGATTATATCTTCGAGACGCCGCAAGGCAGTTTCTACCCGCCCCTGATGGTCGAGCACAGGCTCCGGCCCGGCCGTCCGGTGACGATCGATGGCCCGGGCGGCGCTATTGAGGCGATTCCTTTCCGTCTGGATCATGGCGACATGGACGCGCTCGGCTTCCGCTTCGGTAAAATCGCCTACACGCCCGATCTTCACGCGATCCCGCCGGAGAGCGCGCCGTTCCTCGAGGGGCTGGATCTCTGGATCATCGATTCGCTGCGTTACCAACGTCACGGCACGCATCTGTCGGTTGACCAGGCGCTCGAATTCGTCGCGCAATTCGGGGCGCGACGCGCAATCCTGACCGATCTTCACGTCGATCTCGACTATGACGAGTTGCAGGCGCGTCTGCCGGAAAATGTGACGCCAGCCTATGACGGGATGACGGTCGCTTTCTGAAACCGCCTTATGCTGCGAGGCTTTCGTTCCATAATATCGATTATGCGAATTTTGTCAGCTCGCCTTCTCTGCGAGGCCGGCCTCGACGGCGGCGGGTCGTCCGCCGCGCGATGCGTCCTCCGTGCGCACCGTGGTCCCGCGCTGTCATTTCCAGCCGAAGAATTCGCTCGCGACCCGGCCCGAATGCTGTTATGGTCTTCGCCGCGCGGGACTATATGGCATTCAAAGAGCAAATCTCATCGCAAATCACCGGTCGCGGTCTCGCGCCCGGGTTTTTTGCTTGAGCGCAAGCGTTTGACATAGCAGTCTTGCCGTTATTGGCGGAGACGAGCAGGTAAAAGATGAGCAAAGGTAGAGACTTCCGGGGTCCGCGGAAGCGCGGTTTCGATGACGACGCCCCGTTTGGATATGATGCGCCGCGGCCGAGCCGGCCCCCGCGCTCTTCATTTGGCGGCGGCGGTTTTGGCGATGCGCCCCCCATGGCGATGGATGGCCCGACGGTCGACGCCATTGTGAAATGGTTCAAGACGGACAAGGGCTTTGGTTTCGTCGAATTGTCCAATGGCACGGGCGACGCCTTCCTGCACATCGGCGCAGTCCAGGCGGCCGGCTACGACACCTTGCCGCCCGGCGCGAAGCTTCAGGTCAGCGTCACGAATTCCGTTAAGGGACAGCAGGTATCGCGTATCATGAGCGTGGACCTCGCGGGCGCCGCCGAGCGCGCCCCGCCGCCGCCGCCGCGCGCGGGCGGTTTCGACAGCCCCCGTCCCCGCCGCCAGGCGCCCGACCCGTCGACGGCCGTTCCTGTATCGGGAAGCGTCAATTGGTTCGACGAAACCATGGGTTTTGGCTTCGTCCAATCCAACGATGGCGGCAAGGACGTGTTCGTCCATATCTCGATCCTCGGGCCGTCCGGCGTCAATCGGTTGCTGGAAGGCCAGCCGGTGACGATGCAGGTTGTTGACACGGCGAAGGGTCGCGAGGCGCTTTCGATCGCGCTGGACTAGGAGCGCCTGCTTTCAGTCACGCGCCGCGCTCCTTGCAGGGAGCGCGGCGTTTTTTTTGCCTTACGCCGAACTATTGGCTCTGTTGGGCTTTTCGGAAAATAACATGTCGGAAAAAATTGAGCGGCTGATTGCGATCATGGCCGCCCTGCGCGCCCCCCACACGGGATGTCCCTGGGATATCGAACAGGATTTTCGCTCAATCGCGCCCTACACGATCGAGGAAGCCTATGAAGTTGTCGACGCGATCGAGCGTGGCGACCTCGACGATCTGCGTGACGAACTCGGCGATCTTCTGCTTCAGGTTGTTTTCCACGCAAGAATGGCGGAAGAAGCCGGCGCTTTCGCATTTCCGGACGTCGTCGCGGCGATCTGTGAAAAATTGGTGCGCCGGCATCCGCATGTTTTTGGCGATGCGCGAAACATGACGAGCGCAGCGGTCCCCGATCAATGGGAAAATATCAAGGCCGAGGAAAAGAGCCGTCGTTCGGCTCAACCGGAAGGGACCGGGCTTCTGGACGGCGTGCCGCGCACCCTGCCCGCGCTCACCCGCGCGGTTAAATTACAACGGAAAGCGTCAAAGGTCGGCTTCGACTGGAACGATGCGCGCCAGGTGCTCGCCAAAATCCGTGAGGAAACCGGCGAGGTGGAAGCGGAACTCTCCCGACCCGGTATGGACGCGACGCCCGCGCTCGAGGAAGAGATTGGCGACCTTTTGTTCGTCGTCGCCAATTTATCCCGTCATGCGGGCGTCGATCCGGAGCAGGCGCTGCGCGGCGCGAACGCCAAATTTGAACGGCGTTTCGGACATATCGAACGATCCCTCGCCAGTCGCGGCGTCGACCCGGCGTCCGCGACGCTCGATGAAATGGAAGCGCTGTGGAACGAGGCCAAGGCGCGGGAAAAAGCCGGCGCCCGGTCGTGATGACGGCGCCGATACCGGGACCGGTTTTCGCCATCCCGACGCCCTTCGAGAACAGCTCCGGCGATATTTCAATCCCGGCGCAGCGTGACTTTCTTCATTTTCTTCATGAAAGAAAAGCGCGGTCGATTGTCGTCAATGGCTCAACCGGGGAGTTCTCGTCATTGACGGCAGCGGAGCGAAATAAAGCATTTCAGGCTGCACGCGAATGTTTTACGGGATACGTAATAAATAATATTTCCAGCACAAGTTACCGCGAAGCCAATACCTTCGCACGCGCCTCGGCGGGCGCCGATGCATTGCTGATCCTTCCGCCCTATTATTTCACGCAGGTTACCGAAGAAGGCCTGATTGATTTTTTTCGGCATGCGCTTAATGGCGTCGATATTCCCGTCTATCTTTATAATTTTCCGCGAAACGTAAATATCGCGATTACGGCCGCGCTTTGCGCGCGCTTGCGCGACGCCTGCCCCGTCATCGTTGGCGTGAAAGACTCATCCGGCGACCTCCCCGGAGCTGTTGCGATTGCGCAAGGGGCTGGCGACGCGCTCAGCGTGTTCCTTGGCAAGGATACGCTCGCGTTTGCTGCGTTGCGCGCCGGATTGGCCGGGTCGATCACCGGCGCCGGCGATCCTTTCCCTGAATTTCTCGTCGAAATCGCCGCGGCCGCGCAGGCAGGGGACAGGGCGCGGGCCGAAAACGCACAGACCGCCTTCGATGTGTGGAACGCCTTCCGCGCCCGCCTCGCGGTTGACGA
>CAZJAY010000200.1:0-1397 GCA_964543915.1 uncultured Methylocystis sp.
GCGCCGGGCACCCTCGCGGACCGCGTCGTCGTCGCGCCGACCTATACGCTGGGCGCCGACGTTACGTATAAATCCCGGTTTGGCGTGCTCAATTTCGCCGTTGTCGATCCGCGCAACGCCCAGGAACCACGCGTTATCCAAAATCCGTTCAAGGATGGCGTCGTTCTTGCCGGTTCATGGATGCTGCCGACGCAACTTTTCGGATTGAAGAGTTTTCATACTTTTCGCGGCGCCTACAGTAATACGCGCGGTTTCGACCTCAACGATATCGGTGCTTTTCGACAGCAGATCTCGCGGGACGCGTCCGAGACAAAAAAAGGCTTCTGGCTCGCGTCCTATTCGATCCAGCAATATCTTTTTCAAAGCGACAAAGATCCTTCGGTCGGCTGGGGCCTCTTCGGATTCGCATCGCTCTCCGACGGCAATCCGAACCCCGTCAAATGGAGCATGCTCGCAGGGCTTGCCGGCAACAATCTGATACGTGGGCGCGAAAACGACCGCTGGGGCATCGGCGTATATCATTATGCGCTGTGTCAGCCGTTGATATCGGGACTTGCCGAGAACGGCGTTTATCGCCGTAGCGAGGGCGGCGTCGAAGCGTTCTACAACTATGCGATTACGCCAGGTTTGCGTCAGTCCGCTGATATCCAGATCATTGATCCATGGGTTGTTGGCAAATCGCGTGCGACATTTATGGCGATGCGTCTGCAAACGAAGTTTTAATCGGCCCCGACGAACGGGGCCGTGTCGCCTGATATCGCTTGTCCGGACACACGTGGTTGACGTCGGATATTTGTTCGGGCGACGTCAAAACGGCGTTTTCGTCGGCCGCGTTGCATCCCGCGTCGTCGGGCGACAGGCGTTGACAGCCGCCGGCCGATCAAAGTCGAGCGTCTCGCGCGTATAGCGTTCGTCGACTTCGGAGAGGGGCGTTTGATCGGGCGCGAAAACGATGGCGCGATGTTCGATGACATAACGCGGCGCCGGCGTCGACGCGTCCGGATCGGTGCGCGCCGAGGTTGTTTCCCAGCCTTCTGGCAGCGGCGCCCAGAGAATACGCGCCTCAATCGTACGACGATAGGGATGCAGATTATGGATCGCCTTGCCGAACGGCGTCTCGCTGCTCTCAAGCAAGCGGTTGGCTTCGGGCGGCAGACGTCCCGGCACGTACCAGTTGTCGGCTTCCGACAAAACGTGATCGCCACAGACAAGTTCGACATGCCGGTATTTCACAGGCTCATCCGCTGCGACACCCAGGCGTTTTCGCGTTTCGGGGTCCGGCGCGCGCTCGGGGCCCGGAACACGTAGCGCGACGATCTTTTGCGTTTTCGCCATGTGGTGATCTGCGCACCATTTTTAGATCGTCGCCGTCGCGCTGGCGCCTGCGAGAAGTCGTA
>CAZJAY010000200.1:1407-3661 GCA_964543915.1 uncultured Methylocystis sp.
TTGAAGGCGTCGATCAGCGCGAGGGCCTCGAGGCGTTGCACAAAATTTTCCGGCGTTGGGACAGCGCGTTCCTGCGCCATTGCGGTGCCGCCCCAAAAGCCGAGCGCCATCGTGAAGAGGATTCTGTTCATGGCCGCCATATGCTTGCTCCCGGAGATTTGTCCCTGTCGCGGCTTTTTACGACACGTGCGCATGTGCGCAAAACGATGCGCCGGTTGTTTGAAAAACATGCCGTGTCCGGTTAGTTTCCGATCGCGCGGATACATATCTCCGACCGCCCAGAAAGGCATCACGTGGACCCCGCCGGCGTCAGCTTGTTCGCATTCCTGTGTTTTATGGCGGCCGCCCTCGCGGGCATGTGGCTCGGACGCGCCTTGCCGGACACGGTCTTTACCGACCGCAACAGTGTTCTCATTCGTGAGGCGCGCCGTTTGGTCGTCGGACTTTCGACGCTCACGCTCGGCCTGATTATCGCGGCGGCGACGACATCATTTGAAACGCGCAAGAACGAGATTGAGGCGAGCGCATCGAAAGTTATTGCGCTTGATTCAACCCTCGCCAAGATAGGACCGAAAGCGCGAGAGGAGCGTGAAATTCTGCGCAGCATGCTCCAGCGCGGCATCGAGAGACTGGAAATCGCAGCCGTGGACGGCTTCGGCACGGAACGGACGCGCGCGGGAATCGGCGTCAACAGGCTGCAGCTCCGGCTTTTCGAACTGACGCCCGAAAACGAGCGGGAAACATGGCTGCGCGGCTCCGCGTTGTCCTTGGCCGGCGAACTCGCGAGCGCGCGATGGCTTCAGTATTCGGCCGGCGAGGGCAATATCCAGTTTTCCTTCCTCGCGACCATGATTTTCTGGCTCGCTGTCGTTTTTCTCAGTTACGGCATTGTCGCGCCGCGCAACCAGGTTTCATTCTGGACCATGTTTGTCGTCGCTCTCTGCCTTTCAATGGCGATCAGCCTGACGCTCGATCTCGATACGCCAAACCGGGGACTGATTCAGATTTCGGGCCATCCGCTACGGCTCGCGCTTGAACAGATCGGCCCTCTGCCCTGAGACGTGGTCATCCTGCCGCCGGCGTGAGGCTATCAAGAAACGCCTCGGCTTCACGCATGATTTCCTGCTTGCGGGCGGCGTCCCAGCCCGCGAGCGTGCGATAGGGAAAAGCCATCCTCGGATTGTTGGCGAGGCGCTTTTCGTTGCGGATCAGGAAGGCCCAGTAGAGATAATTGAAGGGACAGGCGCGGGCGCCGCTTTTACGTTTAACGTCGTAGGCGCACCCTTTACAGAAATCCGACATGCGATCGATATAGGCGCCGGACGCCGCGTAGGGCTTCGATGCGAGAACGCCGCCATCGGCGAAAAGCGCCATGCCATGCGTATTGGGTAACACGCCCCATTCGAAGGCGTCGTGATAGACGGCGAGATACCATTCCTCGACGGCAGTCGGTTCGATGCCCGCGAGCAGTGCGAAATTGCCCGTCACCATCAGGCGCTGGATATGATGGGAATAGGCGTGGCGTCGCGTTTGGCCGACAACTTCGGCGAGACAGCGCATCGACGTGTCGCCGGTCCAGTAAAACGCCGGCAATGGCCGGTGCCCCGCGAGCGCGTTGCTTTTGCCGTAATCCGGCATGAAGCGCCAGTAGACGCCGCGCACATATTCCCGCCAGCCAAGAATCTGCCGGATGAAGCCCTCGACCGCGTTGAGCGGCGCGTGGCCACTGCGCCACGCCTCTTCCGCGCGGGCGCAAACCTCGCGTGGCGTCAATAGGCCTATATTCAGCGCGGGTGCGATCAACGCATGGTTCAGGAAAGGCGCGCCTGCGCGCATCGCATCCTGATAATCGCCGAAGAATGGAAGCGCATGCGTGATGAAATCATCGAGCGCCGCCAGCGCGGCGGCGCGTGTGACTGGCCAGTCGAATGTTTCAATGTCGCCGACGTTGTCAGCGAAACGCGCGGCGACAAGGCGCATGGTTGCGCGCGTGATGGCGTCGGGCGGAAAGCGTTTACGCGTCGGCGCGATAAAATCGTCTGGCAAAGGCTTGCGATTGTCGGAATCGAAATTCCATGCGCCGCCGGCCGGCGCGCCGCTTTCCATCAACAGGCCAGTCTCGCGCCGGAGTTCCCGGTAGAAGAATTCCATGCGCAACTGACGACGATCGCCGGCCCAGCGACGAAACCGTTCATGCGAGGCGAAAAAGCGATCATCTTCGCGCAGATCGAAGCTGATTTGCGAATCGCGCGCC
>CAZJAY010000201.1:0-3653 GCA_964543915.1 uncultured Methylocystis sp.
TGTGTCGTTCAGATATTATTTCGCCTTCCTGCGGGCATATCAGAGCGGACAGGTCAAGCGCCTCTCTGTGGTCGCGCATCTATAAAAAAGACGCGGGCGTCACTATCAGACGTTAAAGCGACAGACGGAAAGCCGGCCCCGGAAAGAGGGTCGGCTTTTTTTTACCGTCGTTCACGCCGCTTATTTGCAGTTCAGGCGGCGGCCGCCTGTTGCGTCCCGGAAAGGCGCAGAGGTTCGTTCCGCGGCTCTTCCTGCCGCGCGCCCGACGTGAGCGCCTGCTGGCGGTTTTCGTTTTCCTCTCCAGGCGCTTCGCCCCGATAGGCGCTCCAGACCCACGCCAATGGCGGATCATCGTCGACCATCCTCGCCGCGTTGTCCGCAGCCGGCTTCGCTGCAAGGCTTGCGTGTTCGATGCGCGCCGCATGGATCAATGCGCGCCCGCGCCGCTTTGTGAGCGCGAAGGCCGCCGCGAGCGCCGCGAGAATAGCGAACAGGATTGTTGCGCCGCCGCCGCCCGAAGCGTTCCCGTCGACGCCTGCGGCGACCGAAAGCGCGGGCGTTGCAGCGGCCAGCGGCGCCTCGTCGTTCTGCGGCGTTGCCGCTGTCGCAGCCGCTGGCGTCGCGCCGTGCCCGACATTCAACTCGGCTGCTGCGACGGGTCGGGGCGTCGCAACGACGCCATAGGCGACCTTGCCCGGTCCATCGGTCATGCGTTTGACGTCGCGACGGATCGCCGCCGAAACCTCATGCGACCCTTCGAGCGGGATAATGCGTCGACCATTGAAAACAAAAGCGCCAGCTTCTCCGACGACAATGTCGCCCGCCTGCGCGGTCGGATCCTTGCGCGCGATCCGCAGCGACGTTTGCTGCGCTTGCGCAGGCGGGTGGCAGGCGCATCCCGGGATCGCCTGTTCGCGATATTTGAAGGCGTTTGGCAGGTCGGTGTATCGCTGGCCGCGCAGATTGCGTGCGCTCTCGATCGATCCGCCGCGATAATATTCGACGGTCGCGGAGGGACAGGCGAAGGCGCAGGAGTCCTGCCTCGTCGCCCGGGCGGAACGGATCAGCGGAAAGAAATAGCCATCGCAGGTGCGAACGCAGAACTCCCCGCCCGCAGCCGCGCCGAGCTCGGACCCTGAGGCGTCGCCTGCTGACCCATTTTGCCCTGCCGCGCGCCACGCTTCGTTTCTTTGGGCGTCGCGCATTTCCCGCCGTCGCCGGCCGCTGTCCCGGAACTGGCCCGATGTCGCGTCGCGGGCGTGGCCCCGCGCCCGCGGGGGCGCGCTGAGATAGCTTTCTCCGCCGCCGAAAAGATCGTCAAAAAAATCCTGGTCGAATGCGCCCGAGACGGGGGCAAAAAAAACTAAAAGAACCAACTCGAAAGACGCGCACCGACGCGGGGATGTCATTCTGGCCGCCTGTTTACTGAAACGCTGTGCCCGGAAAACGTTTCTTAGGCCGGCGGGGTTCCGACGCAAGGTTATACTTTGGTAAAAGTAAACGCTTCCGGACGTTTCTCGTTTGACGACAGATGAAAAATCACTCTGCTGACGCGGCATCGGGCGTCGCCGCGTAGGATTCCTCGCCTCGCAGCGGATCGTTCTGGCGCGGGCGCGACCCGTTCACCGGCTTGACGGGGTTCTTGTGTGCGTCTCGACTCCTAAGATGCCCGCGCCTCGTATAGGATCGCGCCGACCGGCGAATCGGGGCCCGGAACGGACTGACAGGAGTGTATCGACATGTTTCTACGTAAATTCATCCTTCTGGCCCTTGGCGTCGGACTCTTTTTCGGAGTCGCCGTGGCGGAGAGCCGCGCGGCCGAGCAACCCTATCTCGAGCAGGCCATCAGCGAGACGAACGAAGCCATCGTAGCCGGCAAGGCGCAGGAATCGGCTTCTATGATTGAGCATGCGGATCGCGCGTTTGACCGCGCCCGCAGCGCCGTCTGGCGCAATCCGGTCGATCATATCCGGCAAGGCATCAAATCCTTGCGTAAGGCCGTCAATGTCGCCAAGGGCACGAATTCCCCGGCGCGGATCACGAAAGCGCTCTGCTTCCTCGAGTCGGCGAAAACGCATTTCGAGGCTGCGCGCTGATCGGAATGCGCGCGCCCGTCCTGGCGGCGCGTCGTTTTCGGGAGTTCATGGCATGCAGATCGACTGGGATCATTTCACGCCATTGCGCGCGCTGGGCGGCGGGGTCCTGATCGGACTTTCGGCCAGCGCGATGATCCTTTTTCCCGGACGGATCGCGGGCGTCAGCGGGATCCTCGGCGGTCTCATGCCGCCGCGTCCCGGCGATGCGGCGTGGCGTGTTGCGTTTGTTTTGGGTCTGCTGCTCGCGCCCTTGGTCGCATCGCTCTGGCGCGCGCCGTCGCCGCCGGGTCTGTCGACAAATATCTTGCTGCTGGCGACTGCTGGCGCGCTCGTCGGGTTTGGCGCGCGGCTCGGCTCCGGCTGTACGAGCGGGCATGGCGTTTGCGGTCTTGCACGGCTTTCACCGCGCTCGCTCGCCGCGACAGCAACATTCATGGGCGCGGCGTTCGTAACAGTGTTCATCGCGCGACATGTCTTTTGATGTGGGTGAGCGCATGAACCGCAGCGTTGTTATGCTTTCCGTCTTTTGCGCAGGGCTTGTCTTTGGCGTGGGACTTCTCGTAGCCGAGATGAACCGGCCGGATAAGGTGCTTGGTTTTCTTGATATCGCGGGTCTGTGGGACCCCTCGCTCGCTTTCGTCATGATTGGCGCGATCGCTGTCGCGTTTTTTGCATTTCGTATCGCGCGCCGACGCACGACGTCGTTTCTCGGGGAGCCGATCCTCCTGCCCGGCGCCGTCATGATCGACCGCAAACTGCTCGCGGGCAGCGCCATTTTCGGAGTGGGTTGGGGCCTTGCCGGCCTATGTCCCGGACCTGCACTCGTTGATCTTGGTCTTCTGGACGGCGGAGCGGTCGTCTTCGTTGCGGCGATGATCGTCGGCATGATCCTCGAAAAGCGCCTGTTTCCTTCGCGCGCCTGATCAGGCGTGCGCGGCGTGCGCTTTACTCGCGCGCATAGGCCTCGCATTCGCTTTCCGAAAACGCGCCGATGCCCATACACGCGTCGAAGCGGCTTTTTCCGCTATCCGACACAATAAGCACGAGCAGGATGATGACAGCGAGGCCGAAAAGCGCGATCGGCCAAAGGTTGCGACCCGAAATCTTCATTTTCTGCGCTTGCCTCCCGAGAAACGCCGCCCGCGCGACGCATGCCGCCCACCCTTGCTGGGAACCGCCCGGCGCCCCAGATTCGCCTGAGAGCCTTGGCGGCGACGCGCCGATGGGCCGGATTTCAGGAGAAAGAGCAAATGGACGGGCAAACGTCACATTGGAAACGCTGGATGATTTATGCGGGGCTGGGCGTTCTCGGCGTGCTTGCCTTTGGCGTGAACGGTCAGAGCCGAACGGAAAAAGAGCGCGCTATTCGCTACTCGGAATGTCTTAAAGCCCAGAACGGTACGCCGGAGCAGTGCGCCAAAGTCGCGGCCAACCGCCGAAGCCCCTAGGGCGCATGATGCCCAAACCTTCCGACACGCCCGCTGCGGCTCAAACGTGGAGATGCGTTTGACAATCCTCCAAGATAAAAAAGCCCGGGCGTGACGCTCGGGCCTTAGT
>CAZJAY010000202.1:0-2295 GCA_964543915.1 uncultured Methylocystis sp.
AGCGTGAGCGGAAGCCCAAGCGCCTTGCCGGCCTGCTTCATCTCGAAAAAGATATTCGCTTTCGGGTCGGCGGAACGCCGCAGCGATTTCAGGCCCAGTTCCTCAAACAGCGCTTTCGGTCGTTCTGGCCGGGATGTGTCGACGTTGATCGCGACGACCTCGAATTTGTCCGAACCCAGCGCCGTCTGGAGCTTGTCGAGCTCCGCCATCTCGCCCCGACAGGGCACGCACCACGTGGCCCAGAGGTTCAGCAGCACCGTTCTGCCCCGGAAAGCGGCGAGCGAGGTCGGTTGCCCCTCCGGGGTCTGGAACGCGTAGGCTGCAAGCGGCTCCGCCTTTTTCGAAATCGATAGCGCCGCGACATCGCCTTTCGCCAGCGGCGCCAGTGCTTCCGCGATTTTCTGCGAGCCGACGCATGCCGGGGCGTCGGCCGCGCGCGCCGCCAATTGCTTGCCGCCGGGTGCGCCCGCGTATAGAACCGCGGCGATCGCCGTTGCTGACGAGTACGCCGCGACGCGTCGCGACAGGGGTTGATGCGGCTTGATCAAGGCGAAGGCTCCGGGAAAACAATGACAAGCAGTATATGGGGCGGACGCTTCAAGAGCGCAACCGACGCCGTTCTCGAGGCGATTAACGTCTCGATCGATTTCGACCGGCGGCTTGGTCCGCAGGATATTCGCGGCTCGCTCGCCCATGTCGCCATGCTGGCGGAACGCGGGATCGTCTCGCGCGAAGACGCAGAGAAGATTACGCAGGGGCTTGAGCAAATCAAGACCGAGATTGAAACCGGCGCTTTCGTCTTCTCGCGGCAATATGAAGACATCCACATGAATATCGAGACGCGCCTCGCCGCGCTGATCGGCCCGGCGGCCGGCCGGCTACATACAGCGCGTTCGCGCAACGATCAGGTGGCGACCGACTTCCGGCTCTATATCCGCGACGCCATCGATGCGCTCGATGAGCAGTTGCTCGATCTGCAACGCGCGCTTGCCGAACGCGCCTGCGCCGAAGCTGACACAGTCATGCCCGGCTTCACGCATCTCCAGTCGGCGCAGCCCGTGACCTTCGGTCATCATCTGCTCGCCTATGTTGAAATGATCGCGCGCGACCGCGGCCGTTTGCGCGACGCCCGCCAGCGCGGCAATGAATGTCCGCTCGGCGCCGCAGCGCTCGCCGGCACATCCTTTCCGATCGATCGCGCCATGACGGCGCAGATGCTTGCTTTCGATCGTCCGACGGCCAATTCCCTCGATAGCGTTTCCGATCGCGATTTCGTGCTCGAAACCCTCTCGGCGGCCGCGATCTGCGCGACGCATCTGTCCCGTTTCGCCGAGGAAATCGTCCTCTGGACGACGCCGCAGTTCGACTTCATCGCGCTGTCCGACAAATTCACGACCGGCTCATCGATCATGCCGCAGAAGCGTAATCCGGACGCCGCCGAACTCGTGCGCGGCAAGACCGGCCGGATTGTCGGCGCGCTGACGGCGCTGCTCGTTGTGATGAAGGGTTTGCCGCTCGCCTATTCCAAGGACATGCAGGAGGACAAGGAAGGGGCCTTCGACTCGCTCGACAATCTCGCGCTGTGCATCGCGGCGATCGCGGGCATGGTTCGCGATATGCGGATCAACCGCGCGCGGATGAAATCGGCCGCCGGAGCGGGCTATGCGACCGCAACCGATCTTGCCGACTGGCTCGTTCGTAAACTCGACATGCCGTTCCGCGACGCGCATCATGTCACGGGACGCGTCGTGGCCCTTGCAGAAGGGCGCGGTTGCGGCCTCGAAGATCTTTCCCTCGAAGATTTGCAGCGCGTCGAGCCGCGCATTTCGGCTGATGTGTTTGCAGTTCTCGGCGTCGAGAAATCGGTCGCGAGCCGGACACGCTATGGCGGCGCGGCGCCGGAAAATGTGCGAAAGGCGGCGCAATCCTGGATCGATTGTCTCGGGGCCAGGGTCCGGGAAACGCCATGACCGACGATGCGCCGCGTCTCTGCCTTGCAACGCCGCCGCTCACCGGCGCGGAGGACTTCGCGTCGGGGCTGGCCGCAGCGCTGTCCGTCGGGGACGTTGCGAGCCTGTTGATCCGCTTCGCTGTCACGCCGTCGCGCGAACGTGAAGCCATTCTGCGTAAGCTCGCCCCGATCGCGCAGGACAAGGGCGTTGCGGTTCTGGCCGAAGACGATGCGACCGCCGCCCTCCGTGCGGGCGTAGATGGCGTCCATATCGACACGGATGACGCGGCGCTCGCGGAAGCGGTGCGCAAGCTCTCGCCCCGGGATATTGTTGGCGCCGGGCA
>CAZJAY010000202.1:2305-3651 GCA_964543915.1 uncultured Methylocystis sp.
GCGCGACGACGCCATGCGAGCCGGAGAACCCGGCGCCGCTTATTTGTTGCTCGAACCCGAAAACCCGGCGGATCTGGCCCCGCGCGTTGAATGGTGGGCTGCGTTGTTCAATACGCCCTGCGTTGCGCGGGCGGAAAAGCTCGAAATGGTCGCGCCGCTGGCGCGCGCGGGCGCCGATTTCATTCTGCTCGATGCGGCCGTCTGGGACGATCCGCGCGGTCCGGCGGCGGCGATCGCAACGGCGCTGGCGGAATTGAAAGGGGTGCAGGCATGAGGCAAGGCGAAAACGCGCGCAATGCGCGCCCGGGACCGGCGTTCGCGACCCTCGCGCTGCTGACGGCCCTTGGCGTCGCACCGGTCAACCGCGCCGCTTTTGCCGTCGAGACGCCCGCCGCCGCTGGAACCGGCGACATCGCCTACGGAGCCTTCCAGCGCGGCGACTACAGGGCCGCGATGGCCGAGGCGAAAAAACGCCTCGCCGCCAATCCGAAAGACGCCGCCGCCATGGCGTTGATCGGTCAGCTTTATATCGAAGGCGACGGCGTCAACCGCGACCCCAATGTCGCCATGGACTGGTTTCGGCAGGCCGCCGACGCCGGCGACCCGCAATCCGCCTATCTCTACGGGGCCGCATTGCTTCAGGGTCTTGAAATTGCAAAAAACCGGGCGCGCGCCCGCGTCTATCTCGACAAGGCCGCCGCCCAGGGAAACGGGGCGGCCCTGCATCTTCTCGGCGAGCTCGCCCTCGAAAATGACGGCAAGCCCTCCGATTTTGCGAAGGCGCTCGACTACTTCCGGCGGGCGGCCCAGGCGGACAACGCCGACGCCAATTACGCGCTGGGCGTGTTTTACAAGACCGGCAAGGGCGTCGATAAAACTCTCGCGACAGCCGCCGATTATTTCCGTCGCGCGGCGGATCTCGACCTCGCGTCGGCGATGGTCGAATACGCCATCATGCAATTCAACGGAGTCGGCGCGCCGCGGGACCGTGCGGCCGCAATCAGTCTGCTGAAGAAAGCCGCCGTGCGCGACAATCCGGTCGCCCAAAATCGTCTTGCGCATATTTACGCGGAAGGGCTCGGCGTAGAAACGGATCTCGAACAGGCCCGCGATTGGCGCGATCGTGCGCGCGAAGCCGGACTGAACGATCCCTCGCTGGATTTTCTTTCAAATATTCCGCGCAAGGAGAAACCTGCGGCGCCGAGGCCCGGCGCGACGAAGCCGGGTCCTGAGGCGCTCGCGCCGTCAACGTCGCCTGCGCCGATGCTGCAACCGCCAAGCCCCAAATGACGCTGGCGGCGCGGCGGACGACGGCGATCCTGCGACGATTGGTCAAACCACGTCTG
>CAZJAY010000203.1:0-3650 GCA_964543915.1 uncultured Methylocystis sp.
CGGATGTTTTCCACCGATCGACCGCCGCGACGCCGTGGCCTTATCGACACGCATCGGCGAGAGGATTAAGAGGGAAGAAGGGGGCAGCGCCGGCTATTCGGCGCCCCGCAAACGCCATTGTAGACGGCGCTTATGAGAAGGAACCAGTGAATGCGCAATTTAATCCGGATTTCGGCGCTTCTTGCCGTGTTCGCCGCGGCGCCCGCCTTTGCGGCCGGCACGCCCGAGCAGCAGGAGGCCTGTGAAGGCGATGCGCGAACCTATTGCGAAACCGCTATCCCGGATGAAATCGCGGTCGAGAAGTGCCTGCGCGCCAATATGAAGCGGATCAGCCCGGCGTGCCGCGCCCAGTTCGGCGGCGGCAAGGGCGGCAAGCGCCGCTGAGCCATTGCGCGACGCGCTTTCGCGCGAAATTCGATGAATGGACGCCCGGCGCAACGCCGGGCGTTTTTTTAGCCAAGCAGTTTGCGCAGTTCGGCGACAATCGCGTCGCCCATGACGCCGGTCGAAACGCTCGCGGGCGCCGAACCCTTGATGTCCGCCGTGCGGAGACCTTTGTCGAGGACGGCGGCGATCGCCGCGTCCACGGCGTCGGCGGCCTTCGGCAGATCAAACGAATAGCGCAGCGCCATCCCGAGCGAGCCGATCATCGCAATTGGATTGGCGACGCCCTTCCCGGCAATGTCCGGCGCGGAGCCATGACAGGGTTCGTACATCGCCTTGCGTTTGCCGGCAGCATCGGCGGCGCCGAGCGAAGCCGAGGGCAGCATTCCGAGCGACCCTGTCAGCATCGCGGCTTCGTCCGACAACATGTCGCCAAACAGATTATCCGTGACGACGACGTCGAATTGTTTCGGCCAGCGGACGAGCTGCATGGCGAGCGCGTCGGCAAGCATGTGCTCAAGCGTTACGTCGGGATATTCCCGCCGGTGCAGGGCCGTTATCGTCTCCCGCCACAGCAGGCCGGATTTCATCACATTCGCCTTTTCGGACGATGTGACCTTGTTGCTGCGCTTGCGCGCCAGTTCGAAGGCGACCCGGCCGATGCGTTCAATCTCGTAGGTTTCGTAGACCTGCGTGTCGACCGCCCGACGCTGGCCGTTGCCAAGATCGGTGATTTCCTTGGGTTCGCCGAAATACACGCCGCCCGTCAATTCGCGGACAATCATGATGTCGAGGCCGTCGACGAGTTCGGGCTTGAGGGAGGAGGCCTCCGCCAGCGCCGGATAACAGATCGCCGGACGGAGATTGGCGAAAAGCGCGAGATCCTTGCGCAGCCGCAGCAGGCCGGCTTCGGGCCGCACGTCATAGGGCACGCCATCCCACTTCGGTCCACCGACGGCGGCGAGCAACACCGCGTCGGCGGCCTGCGCCAGCTTCATGTCGGCTTCGCTGATCGCCACCCCATGCGCGTCATAGGCCGCGCCGCCCACCAGACCGTGCGCCACCTCGAACCGCGCGACGCCCGCCTCATTGAGGAAAGCGAGGACCTTTTCGGCCTCGGCGCTGATTTCGGGCCCGATGCCGTCGCCGGGCAGGAGCAGGATTTTAAAGACGGACATGGACACCTCTTTCAAGCGTCGGGGGGTGGGTTCGCGCCGTCAATAGTGCGGCGGACGCGGCGACGCAACCGCGCGGGCCGCCGTGCGGAACCATGCGCCTGCGCGCCGGATTGTGCGACAATTCGCGCGCGGAGCCTGGCTTGCGGCGCATCCGCTTCACGTGCAGCTTCACGCTCGTCGACAAGGGGTTGTTACGCGACGCGACGCGGAACCTGCGCCCTCGGGACCGCAGGTTTTTACAAAGACGCCGCGCGCAAGGAAGGAGACGCCAGGCATGAAAAAACTGATCCTCGCCGCTTCGGCGGTCGTGGCGCTTTCATTGTTCGCGGCGGCGCCGGCGCGCGCCTTCTGCCTGATGAACTGCGAGCCGAAGCCCGAAGCCGCGCGTAAGGTTTTCGAAAATCTGGTGAAGAAGAAATTCGACCCCGATGCGGTGATTGAAAAATTCGAGGTGACCCGGGCTTGGGCCCTCGACGTGGAGGGGGCGGGTCACGCCGGCTACGAGTTTTATTTCACCGCGCTCGTGAAATTCCCGAAGGGCGCCAATCTCGATTGCAAGCCCGATGACGCCGGCAAGGTCAAGGAAGGCTGCTCCGCCAGCACCTATTATTCGACCACCGTCCAGAATCAGATGGTGAAGGAACGCCAATATATCGAGCCGGGAAAAACCATCGAATTCAAGGATGAAACCAGATTCGACGAGGTTGGCGGCGCATGGAAGGGACAGGACGGCGCCAGCTACTGACGCATGTCACGGCCATGATCGGGCCGCGCGTCCCGGAGATGCGCGGCCCGATCTTTTTTCCGGCGGGCCAGCGACTTTGCCGGCGCGCGCCCAATAGTGTAGAAGCGCGTCGGAATTGAGCGCCGGCGGCCGTCCGTGAGGGCCGCGAGGCGCCGGGAAGGGCTGAAATGACTCATGTTATCATGGCGATCCACCTGATGGTGGTGGTCGCGCTGGTGATCGTTATTCTTTATCAGAAGTCGGAGGGCGGCGCGCTTGGCATGGGCCAGAGCGGCGTCTTTACCGGTCGCGGCCAGGCCAACGCCCTGACCCGCGCCACCGGTATTCTTGCGACCATATTCTTTCTCACCAGCATCGCCCTGACCGTGATCCCGGCATGGCAGCGCCGGGCCGAAAGCGGCAGCGACTGGACGAAAGCGATTGATCCCGGCGCGGTCGATGTGAAGGAAGTCAAACCCGGCGAGAAGGGCGTGCCCGAAGCCGGCAAGGACAGCATCTTCGATCAATTGCAGCGCGCCCAGCAGCAACGCCAGCAAAGCGCGCCGGCTGCGACGCCGTCTCCGACCGAAACGCCCAAAGCAGAGGCTCCGAAGCCTGACGCGCCCATCCCGACGACGGCGGCCCCCGAAGCGCCAAAGACCGACGCCCCCGCCGCTGCGGCGAAACCTGCGGCGCCGATTGAGTGGAAGTCGCCCAAATAGGCGCATCCCGGGCCTGATTGTCGCCGGTCATGAAAAGAGGCTGGGGAAGGCGCTTCCCCGGCCTCATATTTTTCTATCCAAACGATCCGAAAAACTTTAGTCGATAGGGCCCATGGCGCGGTACATCTTCATCACCGGCGGCGTGGTTTCCTCTCTCGGCAAAGGTCTGGCGTCGGCGGTTCTCGGCGCGCTTTTGCAGGCGCGCGGCTACACGGTCCGTCTTCGCAAGCTCGACCCGTATCTCAACATCGATCCGGGCACGATGAGCCCGTATCAGCACGGCGAGGTGTTCGTCACCGACGACGGCGCCGAGACGGATCTCGACCTTGGTCACTATGAGCGCTTCACCGGTCGGCCGGCCTCGCGGCAGGACAATGTGACGACCGGCCGGATCTACCAGGACATCATCAACCGGGAGCGACGCGGCGACTATCTCGGGGCGACGATTCAGGTCATCCCGCATGTCACCAACGCCATCAAGGAGTTCGTTCTTGAGGGAAACGAGAATGTCGATTTCGTCCTGATCGAGATCGGCGGCACTGTCGGCGATATCGAGGGTCTGCCGTTTTTCGAGGCGATCCGTCAGTTGAAGAACGATCTCCCGCCGCATCTTTGCATCTATGTTCACCTGACTATTTTTCC
>CAZJAY010000204.1:0-774 GCA_964543915.1 uncultured Methylocystis sp.
CGCGACCCATTTCGCCGCCCTGGTTTACCTCGGCGACGAGCGTATCGGCGTCGAGGCGGTGGTAGAGCGCGATTGCGGCGCGTGCCCATTGCGCCGGCCGCGCCGCGCCGAGCGAGGCGTCGGCGAGCGCATAGACGGTTCCGTCGGCGTCAGCGCCGGCGGCGATAATGCCGCAACGGTCGGCGCGTTTGCCCGAACTCGCCGGCGGATCGACGGCCACCACCACGCGCGCCAGCGGCGGCGCGGCGGCGACCCGCGCCGCCTCGAGCATGTCGCGCGTCCACAGCGCGTCCTTGCGCTGGTCGAGAATTTCGCCGTCAAGCTCCTGCCGGCCGAGCCGGGTTCCGGCGTATTGCTTGACGATCGTTTCGAGAAAGGCGGGGGCCAGATTGGCTGCGTTGTCGCGGGTCAGGGCGCGTGTGAGCGCCGTCGCCGGATCGTCGATCAGCTCCTTGAGCAGCGCCGTCGGCCGCGGCGTGGTCGTCACCAGCTGGCGCGGCCAGTCGCCGAGCCGCAGGCCGAACTGCGGCATGTCCCAGGTCTCCCGCCCGTAGCGCCATTTCGCCAGTTCGTCGCACCAGGCGGCATGGAATTGCGGGCCGCGCAGGCTTTCGGGGTCTTCCGCCGAGAAGGCCTGGGCGATCGCCCCGTTATCCCACACGACCCGCCGTCGGCTCGTCTCCCAGCGCGGTCGTTCGCGTTTCGGATGGGCCGCGAGCAGGCCCGAAACGCCTTCGACCATCACATCGCGCACCTCGGCCGCGGTTTCGCCGA
>CAZJAY010000204.1:784-3635 GCA_964543915.1 uncultured Methylocystis sp.
ATTCCAACATGGCCGCCTCTGCCTCGGCCTCGTCGGTTTCGCCGACGAGGGCGATGCGGGCGAGCGGGCGCGTCGTGAATTGCGGAAGTCCGAGCGCAAGGCCCTTCACCCATTCGACGCCGGCGCGCGTCTTGCCTGCGCCGCGTCCGCCCAGAACGAGCCACACCCGCCACGGCAGGCCGTTCGCCGCGAAGGGCGGGGGCCATTGCTCGGGGCGGGCGGTCAACTCCCAGTCGGCGAGCAGCCGGGCGATTTCTCGCCCGGTCAGCCCGTCAATGGCCTCATCCAGCCTGTTGTTCGCCCTGCAGGCGTTCAAGCCGTCGAGCAAGCTCCGCGCGGAGTTCGGCCAGGTTGCGCGGGGGGGCGTCGTCATCGACTTCGTCGGCGTCGTCATGAGCCTCTTTTGCAGTTTCCGTCGCCTTGCCGTCGCGCCGCATGCGCTTCAACTCCGCGAGCGTCTTCACGAGGCTCGAAAGCGTCCGCGCGCTCGTTTCCGAGCTTTTCGGCGCGTATTTTGCCAGCGCGGCTTCGGCGCGGGCGAATTCGCGCGCGACCGCGTCTTCGAGGCGCGCGATCATGATGCGCGCCTCATGCTCCCGTTCGGGCGAAATCGGGCGGACATTCGACCCGTCATGGCGCTTCGGCGTTGCGCCCTTCGTCTCCACATCGGCTTTCGGCCGACCAAACCGGGCGCGCAACGGCCAGCCGTTGCGGACACGGAATGTGTGGAACTGCGCCGCGCTCATTTCGAGCAGGGCGAGGATCTCGGGGATCGGCGTGACGCCTGAGTCGTAAAGGAGTTTTGCCTTGGCGATCGTTTCGTTGTTCGGGGACGCAGTTTTTTTCTTCATGGCCGGCTCGCGTTCCGCCGGGAAAAGTGCGGCGCGCCTGGCGCCGCCCCCTCCGCCGGCGGCTTTGGGGTTTGCGTTGCGATATTGCTTGCGGCTCCAGCGTGCTGCGGCGGGCGGTTTGACTGCGCCGCTCAATCGCAATTTTGGAGCATGTCGGTTTAATATCCTGCCAGCGGGGCGCTGTCAAGGAATAAATACAAAATTAAGGAAAAAATTCAATAACGCGCTTTTTTCGGCCAGCGCTTCGGCCAGAGCCGGATAAACGCCGGCCATTCCTCGACCGGGACCATGGTTTCATCCGCCTCGACCCGCCCGCGCACGGAAACGCCCGCGCGATGAACGCTCGTTGGATCGCCCGAGATCAGAGGGTGCCAGGGCGGCAGCGGCTTGCCGGCGAGCCGCAGCACATAGGCGCAGGTTGGCGGGAGCCATTTGATCCCGCGCAGCCGGGCGAGGGTCAACCGCACGCAATCGGGCACGAGCGTTTTGCGGTTCCGGTAGTCGCCGCAGCGACAACTGTCCGCGTCCAGCAGCCGGCAGGCGACGCTCGTCGTGTAGATCGCGCCGGTGTCCTCATCCTCGAGCTTGACCAGGCAGCAGCGCCCGCAGCCGTCGCACAGACGCTCCCATTCCGGGCGGGTCAGGGCGTCGAGCGGCTTTTCCCAGAAAGGCGCGTCCGCGCGTTTTTCGCCGTTTTTCTCTGGCATGGCTCCGGCCGGCGTCGGGGGCGTCAGGAAGCCAAGGCTTCCGACATCGATCCGGCCGCGTCAACCGGATCGAAAAAAAAGCTAACAAATCGCGCCGGGGCGACTAAAATCCGCGCTCTTCTGTTTTCGGGAAGGTTCCAGGAAATTTGGCCGAACATCGGACCCTGAAGCGCCTCCGGCGGATCATGCTGGCGATCGACTCGCTGCTCGACTCCAGCCTTTTTGAACTTTACCGCCGGGCGGGCGAGCTCTACGAGGATTTTTCGCTCTTCATGGAGCGTTTCCACGTCTCCGGCGTCGCGCGACTCGGCGTAGAGCTTGGTTGCGAAACGCTGACGCTTGGCCTGGTCGGCCTCGTCGGCATGCTCGCGCTCGCCGGTTCGGCGTTCCAGATGACCACCGACGAGGATTGGCTTAAGCAGACCGATCTCGCCATCACCTTTCTTGATCGCTATGGGGCCGAGGTCGGCAAGCGCGGCATCCGTCACGACGACGCCGTGCCGGTCGACCAATATCCGGATTATGTCGTCAAGGCTGTGCTCGCGACCGAAGACCGGCGCTTCTACGAACATTTCGGCATCGACGTTGTGGGCACGCTGCGCGCCATCACCGTCAACGCCCGTTCTTCCGGCGTCGTTCAGGGCGGCTCCTCGCTCACGCAGCAGCTCGCGAAAAATCTGTTCCTTTCCAATGAACGCACCATCACCCGCAAGATCAACGAGGCCTTTCTCGCGCTGTGGCTGGAGCATCACCTGACCAAGAAAGAGATCCTCCAGCTTTATCTTGATCGCGCCTACATGGGCGGCGGCGCCTATGGCATTCAGGCCGCCGCCGAATTCTATTTCGGAAAATCTGTTCGCGACGTGTCCCTCGCCGAGGCCGCGATGCTCGCGGGATTGTTCAAGGCGCCCACCAAATACGCTCCGCACAAGAATTTGCCGGCGGCGCGCGCCCGCGCCAATGACGTCCTGCACAATCTCGTCAACGCCGGTTTCATGACCGATAGCCAGATCCTGCCAGCGCTGCGCAGCCCTGCGACGCCGGTCGCGCGCTCGGCTGAGTCGACGGGCGACTGGTATCTTGATTACGCCTACACTGAAATTCGCAAACTCGCAGCCAGCGGCAAGCTTGGCGACAACCGCGTGCTGACGGTGCGCACCGCGCTTGAATCGAATGTCCAGAAGCGCGACGAGGAAGTCAAAGAGAAAAAACTGCGCAAGCAGGGCCGTGCCATCCGCTTGAAGCAGAGCGCGATGGTGGTCATGGAGCCGGACGGCGCCGTAAGGGCGATTG
>CAZJAY010000205.1:0-3623 GCA_964543915.1 uncultured Methylocystis sp.
CAGTTTATTCAGAACGACGTCCCACCGATGACCCCGAGGGAGATCACGGGTCCCGCAGCCGTCCTTCTTGCGCGCCGTTCCGGACCTACGACATAGTCCTTCACTTCAATGCGAGCGGGATCAATCCCCATCCTTTTCAATTCAAGCGCGACGATCTCTGCACGCGCTTTTGCCAGCAGCAAGTCCTGGCGCCGCCTCCCTGCGCCGTCCGGACTGCAGACGACAATCGCCCGGACTCCCGGGTGAGCGGTCAGAATCCGCGCGATATTCTGTAACTGTTCACGCGACGCCGGAGCCAGGGCTGAATCGCCCGGCGCGAAGCGCACGCGATCGAGTTCGAACCAGACAATACTGCTGAAAGAATCCGCCTTCGCATCGAGGCGGCCAACCAATGCGTCTTCAACGCTTCCCTTCGGAAAGGCGAGGTCTGAAGCCGACGGCGGCGCAGGGGCCCTTTCAGGCGGTGACGCAGCGGATTCGCGCGGCGGGAACTCTCCGGGTCTTTCAGCCCGCACTCCGCCGACGTTGGTCTGACTTGACGCAGGCGACTCAGCGGCTTGCTCTTGCTGCGCGCGCGGTCGCGGGTCTTCTGGCGCTTCTGCGACATCATTGACATGACGCGCATGCTGGCCGTCGCCAACGAGCATGGCGCCGAGACCAACCAGCAGGAGTGCGGCGAAAAAAGCCAGCGCCGCCCAGCCGCGATTCCGGGCGCGGCGTAGCCACGCAAATTCCTCCTCATCCCCCGAGGTTGATGGTTTCGTATTGGATTGGACGGGTGAGAAAGAGATCGCAGCGGCGCCTAAAAGCAGGAAATAAAGGACAATGCCTGTTCCCCATAAGGTCGAGGAGACAGGATGGGCCGCGAACGTCCCGAGCTGATAAAACAGCACTGCCATGCCGTAGCCGAGACTGTTCGTCCAGAAGATCATAAAGAGAGTCCATCGCCGACCGGTTTCACGCGCTGTGGCTGAAGTGGTCGCAATGCAGGGATAGCAAAGCAGCAAGATCAGATAGGCGAGCGCCGGGATCCTGCCCCTAAAACGATCCGCCAATGCGGGCGCGAGATCGCCGCGAACCGCCGCGATGCGGCTCCCGCCTTCGCGCGTTTCCGCGGCGTCCACCAGCCGGTCGGCTCCGCTATGGGCGGAATTGATCCGCGCGGGCCCGAAACCAACGAGAGCCTTGAAATTCGCCGGGATGGTCAGCGCCGCCTTTTTCAGCCTGTCGACTGGATCGAAGCTCCTGACCTGGGGCCGTGGACCGACGTCCAGATAGATCGCCTCGAGCGTGCTCACAATCACGACCTTGTGCAAGACGCCGGTCAACAGCGCGACCGCCGCCGGCCATTGATCCTGCTCCACGCCCATCGGCGCCAAAACCGGCGTGATCGCCCGCCCGGCCGCAGCAAGAACCGACTGATCGATACGTTGCCGCTGGAAAGAACCATCCGTTCCCCAAACCCCAAGAAACTTGATGATAAAAACAAGAGGAATGATGAACCTGCCAACCCGGAACACGAAAACCTTGACCCTTATCCACGAGCCGATCAGCACATTACGCAGCTTCGGCAAGTGGTAGGATGGCAATTCCAGCGCGAAGAGCGAGGACTCTTCCGGGAGTAGACTGTTTTTCAGGATGAGTGCAGAGATCATCGCGAAAATAACGCCGAGGAGATAAAAGCTGAAGATCACAAGGTGTCCGCTCTCCGGAAAGAAAGCTGCGGCGAAGACTGTATAGACTGCGAGGCGCCCGCCACAGCTCATGAACGGACTGATCAGGACGGCTACGAGCCGATCCCGTGATCGCTCCAGCGTACGCGTCGACATAATAGCCGGCACATTACAGCCAAAACCGATCATCATTGGAACAAAGGCGTTGCCAGGAAGACCGAGTGACTGCATCAGGCGATCCATGACGAAATTGGCGCGCGCCATGTAGCCGGACTCTTCGAGAACCGACAGAAACAAATAGAGAAAGCCAATAACCGGAATGAAATTTATTACCTGAAGAAATCCATTTCCGACACCATCCGCGAGGAGCGCGACGAGCAGAGATGGAGCTTCAAGGCTCGAAAGAACATGTCTGACTCCTTCCACCAAAAACGTGTCGGCAACCTGATTGAAAAATGGCTTGAAGACCCGACTAAATTTTATCGTCAACCAGAACAAACCGTACATGACAGTGAGAAAGATCGGAACCGCAAAGATCCGGTGCAACACGATGCCGTCAATTACCGCCGTAAAATCCTGCTCACCGCCTGCTGTTTCGGGCGCGGCTTGTGCAGCCACGGTGCGGATGAACTTATAGCGACTTTCGGCGATGATGACGTCAGGCTCTCCAAGCTCTTGCGTGATCTCCCGGATAAGGTCCGCCGCAGCGTCCTTTATCGTCTGACCGACCGCTTGCGCCGCAAAAGCGTCGCCTTCCAGCAGTCGAATTGCCAGCCATCGATTGTCATATCGGCTTTGAGGAACACGCTCTCCGATCGACCTCGACAATTGCGAGAGCGCCGCCTCAATCCGGGGCGGATATGTGATCGCAAAGTCGGGCTCAGACCGCGCCCGCATGAGTCCGGGTAACGCCGCCTTCAATCGCCCGGCATCGCGCTTTTTCGTCGCGACGACCTCCACGACCGGACAGCCCAGTCGATGCATGATCGATTCCACATTAGAGACAGCGTGACCTTCGGAGTCCTCCATGACGTTGAGAACAACGATGAGCGGCGTACGCATTTCGAGCAGCTGGGTTGTCAGATAAAGATTCCGTTCCAGATGCTCAGCATCGACGATATCAATAATGCAATCCGCTTCACTCGACAGAATATATTCTTGCGCAATGCGCTCATCGATGGCGCCAGACTCTTCATAGGAATCGAGCGAGTAGATTCCTGGAAGATCAACAAGCTCAACTTTGCGTCCCGCGAGTTCAAAGACACCGACCTTTTTCTCAACCGTGACCCCAGGCCAGTTTCCCACCTGCTGTCGTACGCCCGTCAACGTATTAAAAAGCGTGCTTTTGCCCGTGTTTGGATTCCCGATGATCGCAAATTTGAAGCCGTGATCCTGTAAATCGACCGTGTCAGCGCCGTCGCTGATCTTCTCGATCAGAAGCGCATTGGCTTCCTTCTTTCGAATGCTGAGAAATGTGTTTCTTACACGGATCTCGACAGGATCTCCGAAAGGCGCCAAACGCTCGATTGAAAATTCGACGCCCGGCGTCAGCCCGAGCGACAACAACTTTTGCCGATGCGCGATCCCGCCTTTCCGGAAACCCGAGATACGCGCGCGGTCGCCAGCTTTCAGATCGCAAAAGCCGAGATTCATTCGCCGCCTCGCAAGTTACAATTGTCCCGAGACATCAACTCTCCCGCTTGAACGCCGATTCTAGCATTTAAGCCGCCGCCGACGACCATAGAGCCGCCAAAACGGTCCCTATTTTGGGCGACGGGTTGATGGCGAAATAAATTTCCGATCGCTACAGCTCGCCCAACCATCGCGAGAGCTTCCAAATGACTGATTTTATTGATTCTACCGAAGCCGTTTTCCAGGCAGCGAGAATACGCCATCATCTGATAACATCGTTCTCAGATTTCATCATTTGGGAGCTCCTAAGCGGTATTA
>CAZJAY010000206.1:0-3620 GCA_964543915.1 uncultured Methylocystis sp.
AACAATTCCATGGGCTCCTACGCCTGTCGGGGCATGAACAATCAACGCGGCGCGCAACTATCCGAGCATTCGTTCGGCAACGCGCTCGATATCGGCGGTTTCGTGCTCGCCGACGGGCGCGAGATCACCCTGGTGCGCGACTGGTGGCGTGGCGACGAGCAGGCGCAGGCCTTTCTGATGGACGTGCATCGCGGCTCCTGCGAACATTTTTCGACCGTGCTGTCGCCCGGCTCCAACGCTTTCCATTACAACCATATTCACGTCGATCTGGCGCAACATGGCCGCTCGGGACGCAGCATCTGCAAGCCGACGCCGCAGGAAACGATCGCGCCGCCTGCGCCGGAGACGCCCCTTGCGCAACAGAATGCGTCAGCCCCGGCCGCCGCAGAGGAAACCGACAATGACACGACCGGCAAGCCGCCTCTTGCGGCCTTCGACGACGTCGGCTCAGCCGCCGCCGCGCTCGGCGCGCTGGACGCCCGGGCCGGCGTCAGCGACGATGTGACGTCGAGCATTCGCAGACGGCGATGAAGCCCGCGCGCCGAAAATGCTAGCGCCGTCCGCCGACCGCCATGAGCCGCAGGACGAACCAGGCCGGCACGACGAGCGCGGCCCCGGCCAGCACATAGCTCGCAAGTTCCCGCACCGCGCCGAAGCCCAGCTGATAGATGCGATCGAAAAACGCGCGCACGCCGTGCAGAATATCGAGCGGACGAATGTCCAGCCACATCATCAGCGCGCCGACGACAAGCGAAACGAAGAACAGCCGGACGGCGACATTGATCGGCGAGCCGCCGAGAAAACTTTCGAGCGCATTACTGTTCTGGGCCATCAGGATTGGTTCCGCAGGAGTTTAAAAAAACAGGGCGTGGCGCGAGGGTTGCGCATTATGTGGCCGACGGGACGCCCGGTCAAAAGCGCGCTCACGCGACGGCCATCGCGGGATTTGGGGGTTTGAAGGCGTCGCTGCAATGGCCGGCGGCGCAGTCGAATTCCTTGCGCCCCTGCCGCCCCTCGGCCATATAGCGAGTGAGAAGCCGGGGCGCCCGAAGGGCTCCGGCGGGGAGTCGCCGTCAAAAGGGCTTCACACATGTCGCGCGCGTCGCTCAACTCGCCTTTCCTGCTCGGTTTCGACGATATCGGACGCGCGCTCGACCGGGTCGCGCGCTGCGGATCGGACGGCTATCCCCCCTGCAACATCGAACGCATTCCGCGCAATGAAGCCGGACCTGAGCGGCTGCGCATCACGCTTGCGGTCGCCGGCTTCACGCGCGACCAGCTCGACGTTTCGCTCGAAGAAAATCAGCTTGTCATCCGCGGCCGGCAGACAGAAGAGCGCGAGCGGCATTTTCTCCATCGCGGAATCGCCGCGCGCCAGTTTCAACGCGCTTTTCTGCTTGCCGACGGCATGCAGGTTCTGGGCGCGGATCTGACGAACGGCCTTCTTTCCATCGACCTCGTTCGACCGGAGCCGGAACGCGCCGTACGAAAGATCGAGATTATCGCGCGCGACTGACAACCTGCCCGGTCGGAGCGGCGGTTGGCGCGACCGGCGAGTAAAACAGCGACGCTGCGGAAATCGCCGCGAGAGTCGCAAGCCATGCGACGTCCTGCATGCCGGACGGCTGATCCGCATAGCCCACCAGCGTGTGCAGCACCCTGCCGGGAATGCTTTTGTCGGAAAGCAGCCAGGAGGAGTCCCAGAGCGTATCGGCGAGCGCAGTGACAACGCCTGCCTGCTGCAGGAAGCCGACGCATTGAGCCGCAAGTCCGGCCGCAAGCAGGGTGATTAGCGTCGTTGTGACGCCGAACAGACGTTTGGGCGGAATTTTCACCAGCCCGTAGAAGGTCGCGGCGCTGGTCGCGGCGCCGAGCGCCAGCCCAAGCAGCCCGCCGAAAAACACGTCGAGACCGGACTCGCCGGAGGCAAGCACGCCGAAGAGAAACAGCGCAACCTCCGCGCCCTCGCGCAGAATGGCGAGACCGATGACGCTGGAAAGGGCGAAAAGCGTGGTTTCGCCGCTGGCCGCCGCCTTTCCGGCCGCCGAAAGCTCCTGCGCCATCTCGCGCCCGTGACGCGCCATCCAGATGTTGTGCCAGGCGAGCATCCCCACAGCGAGCGCGAGAACGCCGGCGTTAAACAGCTCCTGACCGCTGCCCGCGAAAGCGCGGGACAGTCGGTCGGCGAAAAACGCAACGAGGAGCGCGCCAGCCGCCCCGGCGGCGATGCCGCCGGCGACATAACGCGAAGCGAACGGCACGCCGCGCGTCACCGCCATCACAATGCCGACGATCAGACCGGCCTCAATCGCCTCACGAAACACGATGATGAGCGCGCCCAGCATAACGACTACTCCACGATGATCTCGCCCTTCGCCGTGTCCTCATGGAACTCGCCGACGAATTTAAAGCGTCCCGCCTTCAGCGGCCGGACGTTGAAGGTGGCCTCGCTGTTGGGGGGCACTATTTTTTCGATCCGCAGCGGCTTGCTCTCGAATTCCTCCGGCGTTGCGTCGAGGTTCTTCACCACAAGCGTGACCGGACGGTCCGCCGGAATGCGGATTTCAGCCGGGTCGAATTTATGATCCCGAATGGTCAGGACGACAGGGCCCGGCGCCCCGCTCTCCTGCGACCGGGCGATGGGGGCGGCGCAGCTGACTGCGGCGAGCAGGATCGGGAAAACGGGAATTTTTCTCATGCGGACTCCCTGCAACCATACTTTATTTAGGCGCGCACAGCAGACGGCAAAGGCCATGGAACGCTGCTGACGTCGGTTTGATCGGCGCCGACGACCGCTCCGGTCAGCCGGGATAGCCGTGACGGGCTTTCGATGCGCGAATGAGCGAGGCGGCGCGACCGTCCTCGCCGGCGGCGCAGGCTTTCGACGCCTCGCTGATCTCGCCCTGGACCTGGCTGTAAACGCTCTGGTTGACATGCCCCATTTTAAGATCGTTCTCCATCTCGGCGCTGTAGCGGGCGATCGCAGCGCTACAGCCGCTGCCCTCGGGCAGGGGGCCGCTGCGCGGTGGGCCGACCGGATCAATCGCCGGCTGGGTCTGACGCGATGCATTGCAGCCGACGAGTTGGAGCGCTGCGAGGCAAAACAGGAATGCGCGGGGTAAAGAACGCATGACGCCTCCGGGAATTGCAATTCGTTGCGGGACCGAAACTGTCATAGCCTCCCCGGCCATGGGCGGGCAATGGCGGAAGGGGACCCGAAGCCCGGAACGCCCGCGGCTTTTCCGCTTGGCGCGGGGGCGCGAAGGGTCTATATGACGTCGAAACGTGGCGCGTGGCCGGAAGGCTCCGCGCCGCAACTGTTTTGGCGAGTCGGCCGCGCGCCCGGGCAAGAGGGCGACGCGCGACGCGAACCGGTCGGAAGCTATGGTCAACCCGTTTACCTTTATCCAGGAAGTGCGCGCGGAAGCGAAAAAAGTCACCTGGCCGAGCCGCCGCGAGACCATGGTCACGACAGGCCTTGTCATTGTGATGGTTTTGCTCTCGAGCCTGTTCTTTGTCGTGGTCGACTCGGCGTTCCGCTTTCTCGTCAAGCTGATCCTCGGCGGCGCACATTAAACGATCCCAGCCAGAAACGGATTCCGTCATGAGCATGCGCTGGT
>CAZJAY010000207.1:0-3608 GCA_964543915.1 uncultured Methylocystis sp.
GCTTTGCCAAGCGCTATTTTCCGGAAATTTGCTCATCGTCCGGGCGTGAACTCCATCCGCATCCGGCCGCCATGGGCGCGGCGCATGGATGCGCGGGCCTCGTCCGCGTCGCGCCATCGCGCGCTGTTTTTCCGTCCGTGCGGGCTGGACGTCGTCGCGCCGGTCGCGCCGCTCTCCCGTGCCATGCCCGGATAGCTTTTGTTGCGTTGGCCCCGCGTCGGGCCGAAGCCGGCTAGGCATAGATTCTAGGCGTCGGCTTCCTTTATTTTTTCGCAATCGTCGATGGTGCGCGGGCCCGCCTCGCCGGTCGTCGGTCCGACCAACGCGGCCGCCGCGAGCGCAACGCGCAACGCGCGGGAGACGCGGGCGCGCCTTCCCGTCATCGCAGGGTCGCGCCCGTCTTTTTGGCGGCTTCAGCGACGATCTTCGCTGCGACCGCCTCGATCTCTGCGTCGGTCAGCGTTTTCTCGCGCGGCTGGAGCGTTACGGCGACTCCGACAGACTTCATGTCCGAGGGCACGCCCGCCCCTTCGTAAACATCGAAAACCGTGACGTCGACGATCAGCGCGCGATCGGCCGCCGCCACCGCCCTGACGAGGTCGCCGGCGGCGACCGTTTTTTCGACCATGAAGGCGAAGTCGCGCGCGAGCGGCTGCAAATCCGGGAGATCGAGCTTCGATTTGATTTTCGTCGCCTTCGCCTTCGCCGACGGCAGGCTGTCGAGCAGGATTTCGAAGGCCGCGACAGGACCCTCCATGTCGAGCGTCCTGAGCGCGCGCGGATGCAATTCGCCGAAATGGCCGACGATGGATTTCGGACCAAACTGAAGCGTCGCCGAACGTCCGGGATGGAACCAGGACGGTCCGCCGGGAACCACCTGAAGCCCCCCGGTCGCGACGCCGAGCGCAGCGAGCAGCGCCAATGCGTCCGCTTTCGCGTCGAAGGCCCCGGCGGGCGTCGCCTTTCCGGACCAGTGGCGACCCGCCCCCGAGAAGCCGCGCCGGATCCCGGCGGCGGCGAGACGCTGCCCCTCCGGCGTGGCGTCTCTGAAAATCTGGCCGATTTCGAAAAGCGTCTGATCCCCGAGGCCGCGCGCGATGTTGCGGCGCGCCGCGCTCGCGAGGCCGGGCAGCAGGCTCGGCCGCATATCGGAAAGATCGGCGGCGATCGGATTGGCCAGCTTCAGCGCCGCCGCGCCGCCGCCGAAGATTTCCGCCTCGGCCGCCGAGATGAAAGACCAGGTCACCGCCTCGACGAGCCCTTGCGCAGCGAGCGCCCGTCGCGCCGTGCGGGCGCGTTTTTGAAGCGGCGTCAGAACCGCCGGCGCAACACCCTCGGCGCGCGGCAGAGGCGTCGACGGCACATTGTCGACGCCGCAAAGACGGATAATCTCCTCGACAATGTCAGCTTTGCCTTCGATGTCCGGCCGCCACGTCGGGGTCGTTATCCGGGCGCGCGATCCGTTGTCTTCAACGCCAAACCCGAGCCGCTCCAGGAACGCCGCCGATTCCTGCGGCGCGAGATCGACGCCCGCGAGGCGTTTGGTTTCCGACCACGGAAAATTGACGACTGTGCGGTCGCGCGGAACGGCGCCTGCAAGCACAGCTTCGGAGGCTTCGCCGCCACATAGTTCCAGAACCAGTTGCGTCGCCAGCTCCAGCCCCGGCACGGCGAAGGCCGGATCGACGCCCCGCTCGAAACGATAGCGCGCGTCGGTGACGATGCCGAGTTTGCGGCCGGTATGGGCGATGTTTCGCGGATCCCATAATGCGCTTTCGATCAGTACGTCGGTTGTTCCCTCGTCGCAGCCCGACGCCTCGCCGCCCATGACGCCGGCGATGGACTCGACGCCATGGCTGTCGCAGATGACGACCATGCTCTCATCAAGCGCATATGTGCGGCCGTCGAGCGCCAGCAGGCTCTCGCCGGCGCGTGCGCGGCGCACGACAAGATCGCCCTTCACCTTTTTCGCGTCAAAGACGTGAAGCGGCCGCGCGCGGTCGAATGTCAGGTAATTGGTGATGTCGACCAGCGCATTGATTGGACGCAGGCCGATGGCGCGCAGACGTTCCTGCATCCACGCCGGGCTCGGGCCATTTTTCACGCCGCGCACGAGGCGCAGCCCGAAGAAGGGCGCGAGATGTCTGTCCGATTCCGGAAAATCGAGGGTGACGCCTACCGGGCAGGGAAATGCGCCGGCGACCGGCAGGATATCCGGTTCCTTGAGGCGCCCGAGACCCGCCGCCGCGAGATCGCGGGCGACGCCATGCACGCCGGCGGCGTCAGGACGGTTTGGCGTCAGATTGATTTCGATAAGCGGATCATCGAGGCCCGCCCATTGCGCATAAACAGCGCCAACCGGCGCCGTTTCGGATAGCTCGATAATGCCGTCGCTCTCGCTGGCGAGATCAAGCTCCTCGAAGGAGCAGAGCATGCCGGCGGACTCGACGCCGCGTATGACTCCTTTGGCGATGGTGATTTTCTTCGCCGGAATGTAAGTCCCCGGCGGCGAGAAAACGGTCTTGAGGCCCTTGCGCGCATTGGGCGCGCCGCAAACGACCTGCACAGGCGCATTCTCGCCGACATCGACCGTGCAGACCTGCAGCTTGTCAGCGTTGGGATGGCGCTGCGCATCGAGCACATGCGCAATTCTGAAGGCCGCCAGTTGCGCTGCGGGATCGTGCACATGCTCGACCTCAAGGCCGATGCGCGTCAATGTTTCGACGACCTCGGCGAGGGTCGCCGATGTTTCGAGATGATCCTTGAGCCAGGAGAGCGGGAATTTCATGATGTATCTCTGACTCTTACGCGCTCAGACCGCCGGCGAGCGTCGGGAAATCGAGCGGCCGGAAGCCGTAATGCGTCAGCCAGCGCGTGTCGGCGTCGAAGAAGGCGCGCAGATCGGACATGCCGTATTTCAGCATGGCGAGACGGTCGATGCCGACGCCGAAGGCGAAGCCCTGATGCACGTCGGGGTCGATGCCGCAATTACGCAACACATTGGGATGAACCATGCCGCAGCCGAGGATCTCCATCCAGTCCTCGCCCTCGCCGAAGCGGATTTCGCCGCCCTGTCGCCGGCACTGCACATCGACTTCCATCGACGGCTCGGTGAAGGGAAAGAAAGACGGACGCATCCTTAGCCTGACGCCCTTCACTTCGAAAAAGCTCTTGAGAAACTCTTCAAGCACCCATTTCAGATGACCCATATGCGTGGTCTCGTCGATCACGAGGCCCTCGACCTGATGAAACATCGGCGTGTGCGTCTGGTCGAAGTCGCAGCGATAGACGCGGCCAGGGCAAATCACCCGGATTGGCGGCTTTTGCGCGATCATCGTGCGCACCTGAACCGGGCTGGTGTGGGTGCGCAACAGACGCTTGTCGCCCGCCTGCGGCGAAAGGAAAAACGTGTCCTGCATTTCGCGGGCCGGATGGCCCTCGGGAAAGTTGAGTTTGGTGAAATTGAAATCGTCGCTCTCGATGTCGGGTCCCTCGGCGACGGCGAAGCCCATATCAGCGAAGATGACAGAAAGTTCGACCATCACCTGTGAGATCGGATGAACACGGCCGCGTTCGAGCGGACTGAGTGCGGCCGGTCGCTTCACGTC
>CAZJAY010000208.1:0-3562 GCA_964543915.1 uncultured Methylocystis sp.
TCTGACAATAAATAATGACAGTTAAAGCGTCCACAATTATAGACGGAGGCGGGACATGCACACTGCGGCGCGCATCGAAGGTGCGCTGGAGCAGGCCGTCGCGCTGGCGAGCGCGTCCGGCGCGCCGCCGCTGTTGGCCGGGGCAATGCGCTACGCCGTGTTCCCGGCCGGTCACCGCATCCGGCCGCAACTCTGTCTCGCTGTCGCCCTTGCCTGCGGGGATCCTGACCCGATCGTAACCGATGCGGCGGCTGTCGCAATCGAACTGCTGCACTGCGCTTCGCTCGTGCATGACGATCTGCCCTGCATGGACAACGCCGACTTCCGTCGCGGCAAGACCTCGGTGCATCTCGAATATGGCGAGCCGCTGGCTGTACTGACCGGCGACGCGCTGATTGTTCAGGCTTTTTCGACGCTTGCCGGAGTCGCGCCGCAAAATCCCGCACGGGTGGCGTTGCTGATCGGCCTTGTGGCGCGCGCGGTCGGCTCGCCGGCGGGTATCGTCGCCGGGCAGGCGTGGGAGTGCGAAGTAGCGGTGCCGCTTGCGGAATATCAGCGCGCCAAGACCGGCGCGCTGTTTGTCGCCGCGACCATGGCCGGCGCGGCGGCGGCGGGTCATGATCCGGAACCGTGGCGCACGCTCGGCGAAAAGCTTGGCGAGGCCTATCAGGTGGCGGACGATCTGCGCGATGTCCTGTGCGATGCGGAAGAACTAGGCAAACCCAACGGACAGGACGCGATTCGGCTCCGGCCCAACGCCGCCGCAGAACTTGGCGTCGACGGCGCAAAGGCGCATCTTGAGGCGCTGGTGTCGGCGGCGGTGACGTCCGTTCCCGATTGCCCCGGCGCATCGGAGTTGCGCAAGCTGATTGCGGCGCAAACGGCGATGTTCTTTCCCAAACAGCTCGCGCGCGTCGCCGCCTGAGACGCGCGGTGTCGGTCGTCTCTTCCTCCGTTCCGCGCGCCGCCTCATGGCGCGAACGCTGGATCAACTGGCGTAACCGCCTGATCGCGGACCCGAGCTTTCAGCGCTGGGCCGCCGGCTCCCTCATCACCCGTTTTATCGCCCGACGACGGGCGCGGGCGCTGTTCGATCTCTGCGCCGGCTTCGTCTATTCGCAGATTTTACTCGCCTGCGTTCGCGTGCGGGTGTTTGAGGCTTTGGCCGCGGGGCCGCTTGACCTCGCGGAGCTTTCGAGCCGTTTTGCGTTGCCGCGCGAGGCGACGCAGCGGTTGCTGCGTGCGGCGGTGTCGCTGAAGCTGCTGCGCAGCCTGCCCGGGGAACGCTACGCGCTTGACGATCTTGGCGCGTCGATGCTCGCCAATCCGTCAGTCGCCGCGCTCGTCGAGCACCATACATTGTTGTATGACGACATGCGCGATCCGATTGCATTGCTGCGCGGCGAGGCGACGACGCAACTTTCCCGCTTCTGGCCCTATGCGAATGGCTCCGCGGCGAGCGTCGGGCCCGGCCCGGACGCCGACGCCTGCGCCGCCTATAGCGAATTGATGGCTCGCTCGCAGCAGCTCATCGCCGAGGATGTGCTCGACGCCTATCCCTTCGAAGGTCACAGGGCGCTTCTCGATGTCGGTGGCGGGGAGGGCGCTTTCGCCGCCGCTGTCGCCGCGCGCTTTCCGGCGCTGCGTTTGCAGCTTTTCGATCTGCCGGCCGTCGCGGCGCGCGCGCGCGCAAGTCTTTCCGCGCGCGGCCTCACGCAGATCGAAACGCATGGCGGCAGTTTCCTTGATACGCCCCTGCCCATTGGCGCGGACATCGTGACCTTCATCCGGGTGCTGCATGATCATGACGACGCAACGGCGCTCGCCGCGCTGCGCGCCGCCCACGCGGCCCTGCCGCCCGGCGGCGCGGTGCTCGTCGCCGAGCCCATGGCGGAGACGCCAGGCGCCGAAGCCATCGGAGACGCCTACTTCGGCTTCTATCTGCTGGCTATGGGGAGCGGCCGGCCGCGTCGCCGATCTGAAATGACGAATTTACTGCAACACGCTGGATTCACGTCGATTCACTATCCGATTTCGCTCCGGCCGATCCTGAGCAGCGTCGTAATTGGCCGTCGGCTGTAAATATTAGTTGACGCTAAAAAATGTCTTTATAAACTGACGATCGGGCCATTACAGCCGCGCATGGGGCGCGGCGTGCGCCGAGGGACGTCATGTTGAACGCGCTTGCCGTCGTCCTCGAGGAGCCCGGACGCCTGTCGCTCAGGCGGCTGCCGCTCGACCCGCCTGGCGTAACGGACGTTGTTGTGGCGACCCTGTGGAGCGGCGTCAGCACCGGAACCGAGCGGCTGCTTTATACGGGCCGCATGCCGGATTTTCCGGGCATGGGCTATCCGCTCGTCCCGGGCTATGAGACGGTCGGCGAAGTCGTCGAGGCGGGCCCCGAGAGCGGGTTCACTGTCGGTCAGCGCGTCTTTGCGCCGGGCGCGACCTGTTTCGGGCCGGTGCGTGGATTATTCGGCGGGGCCGCGTCGCATATCGTTGTCAAGGGGTCGCGCCTCGTCGCAATTCCCGAGTCGCTGGGCGACAGGGGGATTTTGCTCGCGCTGGCGGCGACCGCCCATCATGCGCGCGGCGGAAACATTTCATCGGGCCGCACGCTGATCGTCGGCCACGGCGTGTTGGGCCGATTGCTGGCGCGGCTGGGCGTCGTCGCCGGAGACCAGCCAATCGTGTGGGAGCGTAATCCGCTCCGCCGGGATGGCGCAGAAGGCTACGCCGTGATCGATCCGGAATCCGACTCCCGTCGGGATTACCAGACGATCTTTGACGTGAGCGGCGATCCCGATCTGCTCGATACGTTGATCGCGCGACTCGCGCCTGGCGGCGAAATCGTTCTCGCTGGTTTCTACGAGCGGCCGCTCGCCTTCGCGTTTCCGCCGGCTTTCATGCGTGAGGCGCGCCTGCGCATCGCGGCGCAATGGCGGCCTGAAGATCTTTTGGGCGTTACGCGCCTTGTCGACGCGGGCCGACTCTCGCTCGACGAACTCATCACCCATCGACGCTTCGCGATTCAGGCCTCAACGGCCTATCCGATGGCGTTCAACGATCCGAACTGTCTGAAGATGGTTCTTGACTGGAGGGCGGCAGCATGAATTACGCGCAGGGTTTTCTGACCGCTGCCGAACAGGCCGATCCGCCAGCGCATCTTCTGAAGGAGGATGCGGCGCCGGCGGTTGCGACGAAAGAAACGCAGATCATCGCCATTTACGGGAAGGGCGGCATTGGCAAGAGCTTCACGCTCTCGAATCTCTCCTACATGATGGCGCAGCAGGGCAAGAAGGTGCTGCTCATCGGCTGCGACCCAAAGAGCGATACGACTTCGTTGCTTTTTGGCGGACGCGCCTGTCAGACCATTATCGAAACCTCAACCAACAAGAATCTGGAGGGTGATAAGGTCGCGATCGGCGACGTCTGTTTCAAGCGCGACGGCGTCTATGCGATGGAGCTTGGCGGGCCGGAGGTCGGCCGCGGCTGCGGCGGTCGCGGAATCATTCACGGCTTCGAGCTTCTCGAAAAGCTCGGCTTCCATGACTGGGGCTTC
>CAZJAY010000209.1:0-3561 GCA_964543915.1 uncultured Methylocystis sp.
ACGTCCCGGCGCCATGGCGGTCAGCACGCCGACAGCCCCGGGCCAGGTCGCGTTATCGAAGGAGCCGGCCGGCCCGGCCTGCCAGGCAATCTCCACGGCCTGACCAAGCCCCCGAAACGGCCAGTCCAGCGTCCGACGCAGTCGTGGCAAGCCATCGGCGCCCTCATAGGCCTGCGTCGTACAGGCGAAGAGATAGGAAAGATTGAGCGTCATCGCGCCCGGAAAGCCGAGAATCCCCGCAATATGCTCCAGCTCGTCGCGATAGACGGAGGCCGAGCGGCGCAGCCAGCGCAGCGCTGCCCGATCGATCGGCGGGAGGCAGAAGCCGCCGAGCGGCGCCGCGAGGCCGAGCGCCGCATCGCGCAGCGCCTCAGCCGCGCCGGCGCGCGCCTGCGCGTGCAGGACAGGGCCGCCGTGCCGCAGATCGAGAAAGGGTATCGGGTTCATTGTCGCCTTTCCGTCAGAAAAACGTGATCGAACTGCAATGAATCCCACATGTTTTTGTCATAATACAGAAAAATCCACGCACCGCGCCGCCGCGCTAGACTGCGTTGCCGCCGGCCGATTCGGACTGCCCGGCAAATTCCGGAGACCGCCCGCCCATGTCTGACGCCGCTGTCGCCCTCGCCGCTCTTCGCAGCCATGCGGACACGCTCGCTGACACGCGGACGCGCGATCTTTTCGCCTCTGACACCGCACGTTTCGCGCGTTTCAGCATCGCGCTCGACGCGGATTTCCTGTTCGATTTCTCCAGGCACAAAATCACCGAAGAAACCCTGACGCGCCTCGCGGCGCTGGGGTCAGCGCGCGGCATCGTCGCGCAGCAAGACGCGTTTTTCGCGGGCGACGCCGTCAACGTCACGGAACAGCGCGCCGCTCTGCACATGGCGCTGCGGGATTTATCGACCATGCCGCTCATGGTCGGCCGGGAAAACGTCAGGCCGCAGATAGAAGCCGAACGCGCGAAGGTCTATGACTTCGCGCGGGCCATTCGCACGGGCGCGGCGCGCGGCGCGACCGGCCTGCCCTTCACGGACATCGTCAATATCTGGATCGGCGGCTCGGATCTTGGTCCGGCGATGGCGGCGCGCGCGCTCTCGCCATTCCGGGACGGCGGGCCGCGAACGCATTTCGTGGCCAATGTGGACGGCGCCGATATCGCGGATACGCTGGCGCCGCTGGATCTTGCGCGCACGCTTTTCATCGTCTCGTCGAAAACCTTCACGACGCAGGAGACCATGGCCAATGCGGCGAGCGCACGCGCCATGGTCGTCGCAGCGCTTGGCGAAGAGGCCGTCGCGCAGCATTTCGCGGCCGTTTCAACCCGTCTCGACAAGGTTGCGTCCTTCGGCGTCGATCCGGGGCGCGTCTTCGGCTTCTGGGATTGGGTTGGCGGCCGTTACTCACTCTGGTCGTCGATCGGCCTCGCGCTGGCGATCGCCATCGGCCCGGATCATTTCGACGCCTTTCTGCGCGGCGGACATGACGTCGATATGCATTTCCGCACAGCGCCGTTGCGGCAAAACATCCCCATGCTGATGGGGCTGCTCGGCGTGTGGCACCGTAATGTCCTCGGGCGCGCCGCCCATGCCGTCATCCCCTACGATCAGCGGCTGGCGCGATTCCCGGCCTATCTGCAGCAGCTCGATATGGAGTCGAACGGCAAATCCGTCACCCGCACGGGCGCGCCTGTCGCCGGACCGACGGGTCCAATCGTTTTCGGCGAACCCGGCACCAACGGACAGCACGCGTTTTTCCAGCTTCTGCATCAGGGAACCGACGTCGTTCCGATTGATTTCCTCATCGCTTCCGAACCGATCGACGCCGATCCGCATCATCACGCGCTGCTTTTTGCCAACTGCCTCGCGCAGGCGGAAGCCTTCATGCGCGGACGGACGCTGGCGGAGTCGCAGGCGCAACTGCGCGCGCAGGGGCTCGACGCGGCAGGGGTTGAGGCGCTTGCCCCGCATCGCGTTTTCTCCGGGGACCGGCCATCGAGCGTCTTCCTTTACAATCGCCTCGATCCGCGTACGCTCGGACGCCTCGTCGCCCTCTATGAACACAAGGTTTTCGTTCAGGCGGCGATCTGGGACATCAACCCCTTTGACCAATGGGGCGTGGAACTGGGCAAGGAGCTGGCCAACCGACTGGGTCCGATCGTCGAAGACGCGTCCGCGGATACGACTGATCTGGATTCATCGACCGCCGGTCTCATCGCATGGTGCCGCGCGCGCCGCGCCTGAACCCCGTCAGACCGCCCGCGCGGCGATAACGCTTGTCAGCGACGGCAGGGCGTTGGCCAAGAGACGGCAATCGCCAAAGCCGGCCGCGCCGAGCAGCGCCATAATGGCTTCCGCACGCCGCGGTTCGCCCCGCCCCATGGCGAGCGTATAGAAACCGTAATAGGCGTCGAGCGCTTCGGCCCCGGGCACGCCCGACATCGCCTCGACGACAAGCAGGGTCGCGCCAGGCTGGAGCGCACGTCGAATATTGCGGAGCAGCATCAGCGCCGTTTCGTCGTCGTGGTCGTGAACGATACGGATGAGCGTGACCAGATCGGCGCCCTCGGGCAGCGGATCGCGCAGAAAATCCCCGCCAACGGCCGCCGCCCGCGCGGAAAGGCCGGCTTCCGCGAAACGCGCGCGCGCGCGCTCGGCAACAGCCGGCAGATCAAACAGCGTCACCTGCAGCGCCGGCGCGCGTGCAGCCGCCGCTATGAGAAAGACGCCCTCGCCGCCGCCTACGTCCAGCAGTTTTTGATGACGGGAAACGTCATGAGCGTCGAGCGCCTCCTGCGCGACCATCGGCTGTGAGGCGGCCATCAGCGCGCTGTAGGGCGCGACCTGCCCGGCCGCGAGCCGGCGCGGATCAGCATCATCGGAATAGGGCCAGTAATCGGCAAGCGCCGCACGCCGTCCGCCGCGCAGCAGCGCGACGGGATCGACGAGATCGGCGTATAGCAGCGGCTGGTGCTCCACAAGCGCCAGCGCCGCACGATTACCCGCGAAGGCCGCCCCCAACTCACCCAGGCCCCACAGCCCCCCGCGCCGCGACTCCACGAGGTCGAGCGACGCCGCCGCATTGAGCAGACGACGCGTCGCCGCCGGCGTCAGCTCCACCTTTATGGCGAGCGCCTCGGCCGTCAGCGGGGATTCCGCCAGTAAATCGAAGAGTTTCAGTTGCGCGCAGGCGAAAAGAACCTGCGAATAGACGAAGCCGGCGGTCAGATCGAGCCCGGCGCGAGCGCGACGGCGCGCCAGCGGCCGGACGAAGGGATTGGCGAGCGCCCACCGCTGGGCGCGCGGATTCGCAATCAGCCGCGCACGGACCTCTCTGAGCCAATCGCGCCATTCGCCGAAAAAGGCCATTTGCTTCCCCCGGATCACGCGCCAGCCGATAACATGTCGGCGCGGGCGCCGGGAAGCCGCGCACACATTGCGGCCGGCGGGCGCATCCTGTAAAACGAATGACGTAGCGAGTCTGCGCGCCCGTAGCTCAGCTGGATAGAGTGCTGCCCTCCGAAGGCAGAGGTCGCACGTTCGAATCGTGCCGGGCGCGCCA
>CAZJAY010000210.1:0-3548 GCA_964543915.1 uncultured Methylocystis sp.
GCAGGTTTTGCATGAGCATCGCGTGCGTGTCGAGCGACGCGAAGCGGCGTCCGCCGAGATACTCAGCAAGATTCAGTTGGTGGAACGGCGTGCGGCGAAAATAAATCACGCTCTGGATCGCGATCCCGAAACCGCCGCCGACAAGACGAATGAGCAGGAATTCTTCGGCCGCGCGCTTGTACGACGCGCCTGACAAACCATATGTGGCCAGGGTCGACAATGGCGCAGAAAGCGCTGCGACGCACAACCCAAGGAAAACAACCGGTGTCAGCATGGCGTCGAATGACGCGGTTTTATCGAAAATACCCAGCCACGAAAGCACCACCGAGGCGCTGAAAAACATCAGGCTCACGACCAGACGCACATCGAGGCGTTTCGCGATTTCGTACATGAAGCCAGCGAACGGGAGCCCGGCCATCATCATCGCCAGGTAGACATGGCCGACGAGCGAAGAAGAATATCCGAGCAGCAGCTGCATTTGAACCGACATCAGCGACATCAGTCCCTGCACGACAAGGAAGCCAAAAAACCCGGACAGAACGCCGATCGCATAGGTTGGGCGCGCAAAAAGCCGCATATCCAGCACGGGATGGCGCTCGCCCCATTCCCAGATAATGAAGAGCGGAAAAGCGACGATACAGATAAGCAGCAGGCTGGCGAGCCATGGCGAACCAAACCAGTCGAAATCATTGCCCTGGCTCAGCATCGCCTGGACGCCAAGCAGCGTGGTCGCGAGAAGAATAAACCCGATAAAATCAAATCGGACGATTTTCTTCTTGTAGGTTCGGCCGTAAAGGAGCGCGCCGACCAGACAGGCGGAAAGAAGGCCAATGAGCGCGTTGGTGTAGAACAACCATCGCCACGAAAAATACTCCGCCCAGAAACCATCGATGAAAACGGCGAGCGTATACGGCAGGATGCCGAGGGCCGACCACGAGCCAAGACCAAATTTGTATTGTTCCTCCGACAATTCGCCGAGCGCCGAAGATTGACTGACCGCCGCGAGAACGCCTCCGAAGACGCCGAAGAGAAATCGCGCCGGCGCATAGATGAAGATCGTCGGCGCCGCTGCGCAGACGAGGGAAAGCGCCGCATAGGCGAGATAGCCAAAGACAAGCACGCGATAATCGCCAAACCTTCCGGCCAGAATGCGGGAAAGCGGAATGCCGAGCGCGACGCCGATCATGTAGAAAGTTGTGCCCCAGGCGGAGAAGCTCGGCGTTACGCCCTCAAGCGAACCGGCGGAATAGGGCGTCGTGATTGAATGGCCCGAAACATTGGAAAGCACGTCGACGTAGCCCACGCCGAGCGCGCCCATGAGGAGAAGAAGACGACCCCCCTGAAGCCTGTCGAGCTTTGTAATCATGTATCCGCTTCGGTAACGATCGGTTTGAGTGCGCGACGCCGTCGGGAAACCGGGATTGGACCCCGCTTTCGTCTGACGCCAATGCGGTGACAGACATCAAATGAATGAGATCGACGGAAAGAAACAACGATCTCTGTTATTGGCGTTTTATATTGCCAGAAGGCCGTTTGTTTCAATCCAGGAAATTTCGATAAACGCAATAATGGGAGAAACTTTCGGGATTGGCCAGAAAAAGCGACGTTTTCTTCAAAATGACATAGGTTTTTTCAATATGATTCTTCGCTTTATGCGCCGCGCATCAGAAGATAGGTCCATTCGCTTCTCTCATGGAAGCCGCCTGGCGGACCACGTCATATTGCTGTCATCAAAGCAGCCCGAATAAATCCCACGCGCTGCGCGCAATTTCGATTTCTTCGTCGGTCGCGACGACGAAGACGGCGACCTTTGAACCCGGCGCGCTGATCCTCGCGCGCGTTGGCGCGCGATTCATTTCTTCGTCGATTTCGAGACCAAGCCAACGACATCCTTGCGCGACGGCAGCGCGGGTTTCGGGATCGTTCTCGCCAATGCCGCCAGTGAAAACAACGGCGTCGAGGCCGCCCAGAGCCGCCGCGAGCGAGCCGATCTCGCGGATAATGCGGTAAACGAACAGATCGATCGCTTCTTTCGCCGCCATCTCTGACGATGCGCGCAGCAAACGCATATCCGACGAAAGGCCAGAGACGCCGAGCAAGCCAGAACGGCGATAGATCAGCTCCTCAAGTTCACGTGGCCCCATGCCGTAGGAATCCATGAGATAGATCAAGGCGCCCGGATCGATTGATCCACATCTTGTCCCCATCATCAAACCATCGACGGCGGTAAAACCCATCGTGCTCGCGACGGAACGGCTCTCTTGAATCGCGCAAAGGCTCGCCCCATTCCCGAGATGCGCGGCGATGATGCGCGCGCATCCCATCTCCGGCGCGATCTGTATTACCTGCCGAAGCACGGATTGATAGGAAAGCCCGTGAAAGCCATAGCGACGCACGCCGTCTTCGGTGAACTTGCGCGGGATTGCGAAGCTTGTCGCAAGGAGCGGCTGATCGCGATGGAAAGCCGTGTCGAAACAGGCGACCTGCGCCAACTCGGGATTTACGGCGCGCAGCGCGCGAATGACCGCGAGATTATGCGGCTGGTGCAGGGGTGCGAGAGGCGTCAGCGCTTCAAGACGCGCGACAATGCGATCATCAAGCAAGACCGGCGCAGCGAAGTCGAGCCCGCCATGGACAACACGATGACCAACGACAGACAAATCAGCGCCGTCCAGCCAGGGACCCGCGAGGCGCAACATTTCGCGGGCCGCCGCCGCGTGATCAAAGCCATCGCGAATATAGTCTTGACGCATAAGCAGCGCGCCCTGCGCATCCCGAAGCAGGGCCTGGGGCGCGACGCCGATCCCTTCGATCTGTCCGCGCAACAGCGCCACGGGCGACGCTGCGCCCCGAAACACGGCGAATTTCAGACTCGACGAACCCGCATTGATGGTGGCGACATTCGTCATAAATTCTCCCTCGCGCGTCACGGTAGGGCGAGACAGCGCCGTTCAGGGCGTATAGCGGTTCGCCTCGATATTGCGCATCATCCGCTTCACCATGAGATGCATCAGGTAAAAGGAAAATCGCGGATCCTGCGATGCGAGCTCGAGAAAATCCGCATAGCCTGTCTGGAGAATTGTCGCTTCGGTCACCGTCACAGCCGTCAAAGTTCGGCGCGCATCTTCCGTGAACATGCCCATCTCCCCAAACAGCGAAACAGGACGGACGCGGATATTCTGCTCCTCGAATAGAATTTCTCCACTCAATAGAACATAGGCGTCATAGGCCTGATCCCCTTTTCGGTAAAGCACGACGCCGGGCGGCAAGGTCAGGACGCGGCCTTTTTCCTCAAGGGCTGAATAGTCGAAATCCTGATTCATCACATTGGCGCAGGATCTGCGGATCTCATTCATCAGCCGCGCGATCTGCTGTAGCCGGATCATATTGATTGGCATCATCATCGCGTTGAGCGCAGCCATTGGATAGATGCCACGCAGCGTGAAATAGGAAACGAACAGGCCATTCGAGACAATGGCGGCGGCGCGCAGGGGACCCATCGTCTTCGAAAAGAACACCAGAACATTCGCGGCCGATGCGAGATAACC
>CAZJAY010000211.1:0-3523 GCA_964543915.1 uncultured Methylocystis sp.
CAAGCGCCTGCGCAAGCGGCGTGCCGCCGCCGCCAGGCATCGCCGCGAGCAGGCGTCTGGCGCGCGCCAGCGCACGCGTCGGCGGCAGCGCGATATCGGCTTGCTTGCCACGGAAAATGATCAGCGCCACGCTATCGCGGCGCACGTAACAATCGGCGAGCAGGAGTTCGATCGCGCCCTTGACTTCGGCGAGCCGTTGCATGGCCGATGAGCCGGACGCATCGACGACAAAAATCGTGGTGGAGCCGCGCTGTTCGCGAAAGCGCCGGATCCGGAAATCTTCCGCGCGCAGATGAAGCGCTTGCGACGGCTTGTCCGGAAAATCGCTCCGACGCAAAGGCTGCCATGGCGCGGCCGCCCGCAGAGTGTCGATCAGACTCAGGCGGCCGTCGCGCAGCCCGCGCCGCCTTACGTTCAGCGGGCGTCCAGGCTGCGCCGATACGCGCGCCGCGCCGGAATGCCCGCCGCGCGCCGCAGACGTGCGGGATAAATCCCCTGCTTCGAGCTGCGCGAGAAGATCGACGGGAAGCGACGCGCGCGCCGCTGTTACGACCATCTCGTCTAGTGCGCGATGATCCAGCCCATGATTGTCGTTCTTCGGCTCGTCCGGCTCCAAGTCGCTTTCATTGCGCGGCGTCTCTGTCGCCGTTTCGTCGTCGGGCGCGGGCAGGCATGTCGCGCGGGGCGCGAGAACGAGACGCGCGGCGATTTCAAGGTCCGCGCCGTCGACAACGCTGCCGCCGCGCAGGGCGCAGGCGGCGCGCGCCACGCGGCGCGCCAACAGCGGCGCGCGCAGCGAGAGAACGCCCAGACGCATCGCGCCCACAACGAGCGCCGCGATCGCATCCGGCGGGGTCTCGACATCGGCGAGACGCGCGCGCGCCGCGGCAATTTCCTGCCGCGTGTGATCCTGCTGCATGGACGTATTCCGGCGAGATCAAGATGGATTGCGAGACGATCGAGCAGCGCCGCCGGCGGGCGTTCATCGGACTCATAGCCTTCATCGAGCGCCACGATCCCGATGCGATGCGCCTGCCGCGCCGCATCGCCTTGCCATGCCGTCTCGATCCGGTCTCCATCAAGCGCGGCGGCGAAGCGCGCTGCGGCCGCGCTGCTTTGCCGTTCGGCCATTGCGAGAACCAGCACGCCGCCATGCGTCTGCGCGATCAGCCCCGATTCGGCGATCGGTCGGCCGGCGCGCAACGTGGCGGCGAGATCGAGTCCGCCGAGCAGACGATCGTCGGAAATATTGGGCGGCGCCCGGCGCATCGGCGCCCCGGTGGGCAGATAGGCGCGCAGCAGATCGAGCCACGCGTCGCGCGCCGGCCCGGGCGCGGCGCGAAGCGACACGCCGGACAGAAGGGGATCGATTGCGAAAAGCGCCGCCGCGACGCGCGCCCGCGCCCAGGCGTCCTCGCCCTGCGCGGCCGCTGCGCCGGTCATGCGCCGAGGGTTTCTTCGATCGCGCGCGCGACTCGGATCGCGGAACCCGCCTCATCCAGCGGATTACGCCGCAGACGATGACCGAGCGCAAACGGCGCGACACGACGCAATTCGGCGTCGCCAGCGGCCGCCGCGCCCTCGAACGCCGCAAGCGCGCGCGCGGCGCGCAGCAAGGTGAGCTCGCCGCGAAGTCCGTCTACGCCAAGCGAGACGCAAAGCCGGGCCGCCTTCTCAAGCATCGCGTCCGGCGTCCCGATTTCGCCGATATGATCGCGTGCGGCGCCGATGCGGCGACGCAGCTTCTGTTCTTCGGCGGCGAAGGCGCGATGGAAGCGCGCCGGCTCGCGTTCGAACGCATCGCGCCGACGCACGACTTCGACCCGGGTCGCGATGTCTGTCGGGGTCTTTACATCGACGGCGAGGCCAAACCGATCGAGCAGTTGCGGGCGTAATTCGCCCTCTTCCGGGTTGCCGCTGCCGATGAGGACGAAACGCGCGGGATGGCGTATGCTCAATCCCTCACGTTCGACAACATTCTCGCCGGAGGCGGCGACATCGAGCAGCAGATCGACCAGGTGGTCTTCCAGCAAATTTACTTCATCGATGTAAAGGAAGCCGCGATTGGCCCGCGCCAGCAAGCCCGGTTCAAAAGCTTTTTCGCCACGCGTCAGCGCGCGTTCAAGGTCGAGCGCCCCGACAACGCGGTCTTCGGTCGCGCCAAGCGGCAGGTCCACGACCGGGACAGATCGCAGCCCTGTCTTTGGCGCGCCGGTCCGACAGGAATCGCAGAGTGCGGCGGTTGCGGCGGGATCGCAATTATAGGCGCAACCGTCTACGGCCTGAATCGACGGCAACAGACGCGCAAGGGCGCGCACAGCCGTCGATTTGCCAGTGCCGCGATCGCCAAAAACGAGCACGCCGCCGAGGAGCGGATCAATCGCCGCGAGCAGGAAGGCGAGCTTCATGTCGTCCTGCCCGACAATAGCCGAGAAGGGGAAGGGCGCGTCGGCGGCCTGCTGAGCCGTTTCCGGCGCGCAATCATCCTGTTGCGGGCGAGGGACAGCTTCGCGCGGGCTCTTGGCCCGGATCGACGTCATTCCATCCCCTTCGGATTGACAAGACAAATGCGTCTTACGCTTCATATGTCATCTTAAGTTTACACCAGCGTCGACGAAAGGCAAGCCCGTCCCGCGCCTTGTCGATGGGGCAAATCGTGCGGCCGTGGCGCCAGCGCGCATGGAACGCGACTGGCCGAACTGCGCGCAGATTACAGATTTGCATGGGCTTGCGCGCGCCAGCGCGCCGGTCCGGCGGCGGCGCGGCCGCTCTGACGCAAATGCCGCGCCGGTTGCCGTAGCAATAATCGTTTCGCCAGCAAGGTTGCGCCGATCGCGTCCGGGGCCATCGCATCGGCCCCGACCTGGGTCACGAGATGAGGGCGCGCGAGAAACAGCGGCCCCCCAACCACGATCCCGATCGAGGGATTGAGCGACGCTGCGCGCGCCGCCTGAATGGCCTGGCAAAGCGCCTCGACGCCGGTCTCTGCGCTGAGCGTGAAGCCGGCGACGGCAAACCATGCATCAGCCAAAGCTGTTGCGATATTCCGCGCGTCGACTTCCTTGCGCAACTCGACGTCCCAGCTGGCGCGCCGCATAAAACAGGCGACCATATCCACGCCGAAGACATGGCTTTCGCCGACAAGCGCGCACAGTAAAATACGATGATCTTCGGCGACAACGGGCTCTGATGCGGCGCCGTAAGCGCGCAGCATCCTGTGAAGGCGTCCCAGTCCGATCGTGACCTCGACGAAGGTGCAAACATCCGCTTCCCAACGCGCCCCGAGATGGCGGGCGGTTTCCGTGATCAGACAAAGGAAGATCGTTACCTCCGAAAACCCTTTTGCGCGCATCGCATCGAGAAAACCATCAGCCGCGACGCCATCGTCGCGAATCAGGATATCGCCGAACGTCGCGATGTCTTCGACGCCGAAAAGTCGCTCGACGCCATGCGACGACAAGCGAAGGTGGAGGGTGTGCAGTCTGGGAACAACGTCAACGAGAACGACTGTAGCGAGTCGCTC
>CAZJAY010000212.1:0-3511 GCA_964543915.1 uncultured Methylocystis sp.
ACCTCAACGCTGCCGATCACCTCGCTCGCGGAAACGGCATTGAAGACGGAAAATTTCGTTGGCGTTCATTTCTTTTCGCCGTTCGAAAAAATGTTGCTGGTCGAAGTCATTCGCGGCGCGAAAACCAGCGACCGCGCGCTGGCGACGGCGCTAGATTTCGTGCGGATCATCAAAAAGACGCCAATCGTCGTCAATGACACGCGTGGTTTTTTCGCGAATCGCTGCGTGCTGAACTTCATCCGCGAAGGGCAGATCATGCTGACCGAGGGCGTTCCGCCGGCGATGATCGAGAATGTTGCACGTATGGCTGGCATGCCGGTGGGCCCGCTCGCGCTCAATGACGAAGTCGCCCACGACCTTGGCTGGTAAATCCTCAACGCGACAACGCATGACCTTGGCGTAGCATCAGTCGACCCGCGGCAGGAGCGGGTGCTGCGTTATCTCGTCGAGGAACAGGGGCGCTTTGGCCGCAAGAACGGCAAGGGCTTTTACGATTACCACGGCGACGGCCGTAAATCCCTGTGGCCGGGCCTTGCCTCACTTGCTGACGGGCGGATTGATCCCGACACAATCCATGTCCTCGCGATGAAGCAGCGCTTTCTCGTCGTTCAGGCGGTCGAGGCGGCGCGCACGATCGCGGAGGGCGTCGTCGTCGACCCCCGGGAAGCGGATGTCGGCTCCGTTCTGGGTTTCGGCTTCGCGCCGTTCACCGGCGGCGCGATTTCATACATAGACGGGATGGGCGCAAAGGCCTTTGTCGACATCTGCGATCGTTTCGCCGCCGATTTCGGGCCGCGGTTCTCTCCGCCGGCGCTCCTTCGGGAAATGGCGGCGCGCGGCGAAACCTTCTACGGCCGGTTCGAGGCCGGCCGGAAGGCGGCGTGAGCGGCTCTACGCGGGCATGACAGCGGACCGGTCGACGGGTAAAAGGAAACCCTCTGCGGCGGGCGACCACGCCCGTCGCGTCCCGCGGACTCCTGGATGCCCTTTCTGGTCCTTCCTTTTCCGGTCGTCGATCCGGTTGCAATCAATCTTGGGCCGTTGCCCCTGCGCTGGTATGCGCTGGCCTATCTGGGCGGGTTTGTGGTCGCCTGGTTTGGCATGCGTTTGCTCGTCTCGGAGCCCGTCCTCTGGCGTGAGGACCAGGTCCGGCCAGCGCGCACGGATATCGACGTTCTTGTCGCCAATGTCGCGCTCGGCGTAATCGTCGGCGGCCGCCTCGGCCATGTGCTGCTTTATGATCCGCTGCATTACCTCGCGCATCCCCTCGAAGTTTTCGAGACCTGGAAGGGCGGCATGGCTTTCCATGGCGGACTCCTGGGCGCGATCGCGGGCATGGCGCTTTTCGCGCGGCGCACGCGGGCGCCATTTGCGACGGTCTGCGATCTTTGCGCCGCCGTCGCCCCGGCTGGCCTGTTTTTCGGGCGGCTCGCGAATTTCATCAAGCCGGAGATGTGGGGCCGACCGAGGGACGTTCCGTGGGGGATGGTCTTTCCCGGCGGCGGCGTTCTCCCCCGTCACCCCAGCCAGCTTTATGAAGCAGGTCTTGAAGGGCTGGCGCTTGGCGCTCTGCTGTGGTTCGCGGCCCGCGCCGGCGCGCTGAAGCGGCCGTGGCTTGTCTCGGGCCTGTTTGGCGTCGGTTATGGACTCGCGCGCATCTTTTGCGAGTTTTTTCGCGAACCTGATCCGATCCAGGAGGCGCTGTCGAGCGGCTTGACGATGGGCATGCTGCTGTCCGCGCCGCTGATCCTGATTGGCGCGGGCGTCGTTATTTCCGCACTGCGCGCGAGGAGCGTGGCCGCATGAATGCGCTGAAACAGGAAATCGCGGCCATGATCGCGCAGGAAGGTCCGATATCGCTTGAGCGATATATGGCGCTTTGCCTCGGCCATCCGCGTTACGGCTATTACATGACGCGCGATCCGTTCGGCGCCGCCGGCGATTTCGTGACGGCGCCGGAAGTCAGCCAGATGTTTGGCGAACTCGTCGGGGTCTGGCTCAGCGAAGCATGGCGCGTTTCGGGCGCGCCACGTCCGGCGCGGCTGATCGAGCTGGGACCCGGCCGCGGGACGCTGATGTCGGACATGCTGCGCGTCGCCCGGATCGCGCCGGATTTTCTTTCGGCGCTGTCGGTCCATCTGGTCGAAACGAGCCCGCTTTTACGAGAGCTTCAGCGCCGTACGCTCGCCGGCGCAAGCCGGGTTCCGGACTGGGCCGAAAGTTTCGCCGGCACGCCGGCCGGGCCGGCGTTCATCGTCGCCAATGAACTGTTCGACGCGCTGCCGGTCCGCCATTATGTGAAAACGATCGGCGGCTGGCGCGAGCGGCTCGTCGGGCTGGACTCCACCGGGGCGCTCGCTTTCGGACTTTCGGAACAGGTCGAGCCTTCGCTCGCGGCGCCCGCCCGCGAAGGTTCAATTATTGAGGTATGTCCGGAAGGCCAGAGGCTGATGGGCGAAATCGCCGCGCGTCTCGTCGCCACAGGCGGCGTCTGTCTCATCATCGATTACGGCTATACGCAGACATCCCTTGGCGACAGTCTTCAGGCCGTCGCGAACCACGCCTATGTCGATCCGCTCGACGCGCCCGGCGAGGCCGATCTCACGACGCATGTCGACTTCGCCGCGCTGGCCCGCGCCGCCCGCGCGCAGGGAGCGAAAATCATGGGACCGGTCACGCAGGCGCAATTCCTGCTCCAGCTTGGCATTGACCGTCGCGCAGAAACCCTCGCCCGGACCGCCACGCGGGAGCAGGTCGCGGAAATCGCCGCTGCGCTCGACCGCCTGACCGGAACCGAGGACCATCGTCATCAGATGGGGGCGCTCTTCAAGGTGATGGCGGTCGCCGACCCGGCAACGCCGGACCTTCCCGGATTCTTCGTTTGAGATCTTAGCGATCACGTCGGCGCATTGATGCGCCGGCGACCGTGGAGCCAAAATGTCCGATCCGAAGCCGCTAACGGCCAGAAATCTCACTCTGCCGCGTATCCGACACGCGTTTTTTACGCGGACCGGAGGCGTCTCGACGGGCGTCTATGCTTCGCTCAATGGCGGCGTCGGCTCGAAAGACGCGCCTGAGCATGTTGCGGAGAATCATGCGCGGATGGCGTCCTGTCTCGGCGTTGACCGTGGGCGTCTGCTGGCGCCGTTCCAGATCCACTCGGCGACGGCGCTCGTCGTGACGCACCCCTGGACGCCGGACGCGCGCCCGCGATGCGATGGTCTGATCACCCGAGAATCCGGACTGGCGCTTGGCGTAACCGGGGCGGATTGCGGAATGCTGCTGTTCGCCGATGCGCGCGCTGGCGTCATCGGGGCCTGTCATGCGGGCTGGAAAGGCGCGCTCACGGGCATGATCGAGGCGACGGTCGCGGGCATGGAGAGCAGCGGCGCACGGCGGGCGGATATTCATGTCGCGCTCGGCCCGGCGATCGGCCCGGACAGCTACGAAGTGGGGCCGGAGTTTTACGATCGCTTCATCGCGACAGACGCCGCCTACGCGCATTTCTTTA
>CAZJAY010000213.1:0-3492 GCA_964543915.1 uncultured Methylocystis sp.
TTTGCGCGGTCTGCCGCCGTGGGGCGGTCATATCCTCAGCCATGATTTCGTCGAAGCGGCGCGGATCCGACGCGCGGGCTATGCTGTCTATATGACGCCAACCCTTGGCGGCTCCTACGAGGAAAGTCCGCCCTCGCTGATCGATGTCTCGATCCGTGACAGACGCTGGTGCCAGGGCAATCTTCAGCACTCGCGGGTGCTTTTCGCGCGCGGCTTCCACTGGGCCTCGCGCCAGCATTTCCTCACCGGAATTTTCGGCTATCTCACCTCGCCGCTGTGGCTTCTCCAGCTCCTCGTCGGCATCGTGATCGTTATTCAGGCGAGCTATTTCCGGCCCGAATATTTCACAAGCGACTTCTCCCTCTTCCCGACCTTCCCGCGCTTCGACGCCGAGCGATCGCTCCAGCTCTTCGCGCTGACGATGGGCATCCTTCTCGCGCCTAAATTCTTTGGCCTGCTCGTGGCGATTTATGAACCGGAAACACGCAGGGCCTCCGGCGGCGCGATCATGCTGCTGATCTCGACCCTGTTCGAGATCGTGCTTTCGGCTTTGCTCGCACCCATCATGATGCTGATCCAGACCGGCCATGTCGTGCATATCGTTTTCGGCTTCGATACGGGCTGGGACCCGCAGCGGCGCGACGACGGCTCGGTGCCGCTTGTCGACATCATTCGTCGCCATCGCTGGCACATGGCGCTCGGCGTGCTGACACTCTTCGCCGGCCTGCTGATTTCGCCGTCCCTCGTCGCATGGATGTCGCCTACGATCGCCGGCCTCATTCTGGCGATCCCGATCTCCTGGCTGACGAGCCAGCGCTGGCTCGGCCTCGTGTTCCGCCGCGCCGGCGTGCTGGTGACGCCCGAGGAAACGGCGACGCCGCCCATCGCGAAACGCGGCAAGGCCCTGTCGAAAGCGCTCGCTCGCGCCGAGGAAGACGACGTCAATGGTCTGCTGGCGCTCCATGGGAGCCCGGAACTGTTGCGCTTGCATGAAGACTGGCTGCCGGCCCGCAAGCCGCGCCAGCGCGGCGTCATCTCGGCCGATCGCGCCATGGCGGAAGCCAAGATCGCCGACGCCGAAACCATCGAGGATGCTGTCGCGTGGCTCAATCGCGGCGAGCGACTCGTTGCGCTCTCGGATCGCGCCCTGATCGGCATGGTCGCGCGCCTGCCGCGGCGCGACCAGAACGCGCCGGAACGCGCGCGGGCGGCGGAATGAGCGAAATCTACAAGATCGTCTCCACCGCCGAATGGCGCGCGGCGGCAGCGGCTGGCGTCTTTACGGGCGCCGCCGTCGATCACGCCGACGGCTTCATCCATTTCTCCACCGCAGAACAGGCGCGGGAGACGGCGGCGAAACATTTCGCCGGGCAAGCCGATCTGCTGCTGGTCGCGGTCGACGCCGCGCGTCTCGGCGATGCGCTGAAATGGGAAGTTTCGCGCGGCGGGGCGCTGTTTCCGCATCTCTATGCGCCGCTCGCGCTCGACGCCGTGAGCCGCGTCGCGCCGCTCCCGCTCGGCGCTGACGGCGCGCATGACTTTACCGGACTGCTGGCGTGATTGATCTCTTCGGCCTTGCTGCGCCCCTGTTGCGTCGCCTTGATCCGGAGGATGCGCATCGGGCGACGATCACCGCGCTCAAGCTCCTGCCGCCGCGCGCGCCGACGCCCGACGATCCGCGTCTCGCCGTCTCGGCTTTCGGTCTCGATTTCCCCAATCCTGTTGGCCTCGCCGCCGGCTTCGACAAGGACGCCGAGATTCCGGACGCAATGCTGGGGCTCGGCTTCGGCTTCGTCGAGGTCGGCACGCTGACGCCGCGGCCGCAGCCCGGCAATCCGCGCCCGCGCGCCTTCCGGCTCGTGGCGGATCGTGGCGTCATTAATCGTTACGGCTTCAACAGCCGTGGTCACGCGCCCGCCCTTGAGCGACTGAAACGACGCGCGCAGCGCGGCGTCGTCGGCGTTAATATCGGGGCGAACAAGGACGCCGACGACCGGATCGCGGATTATGTCGCCGGCGTGCGCGCCTTCGCGCCGGTCGCAAGCTATTTCACGATCAACGTCAGTTCGCCCAATACGCCCGGCCTGCGCGATCTCCAGGAGCCGGCGGCGCTCGCCGAACTGCTGGCGCGGACGCTTGAAGCGCGCGAGGCCGCCGAAACGCGCCGCCCGTTGCTGCTGAAAATCGCGCCCGATCTGACGCTTGCCCAACTCGACGGGATCGTGCGCGTTGCGCGCGACAGCCGCATCGACGGCATGATCGTCTCCAACACCACCATCTCCCGCCCGGCGACCCTGCATTCGCCGCTGGCGAAGGAGAGCGGCGGCCTCTCCGGCGCGCCGCTGGCCGATCTCGCGACGCGCATGCTGGCGCAGACCTTTGTGCGCGTCGAACAACAGTTTCCGCTGATTGGCGTCGGCGGGATCGACAGCGCCGAAACGGCGCTGGCGCGGATCGAGGCCGGCGCAACGCTGCTGCAACTCTACTCCGCGCTTGTCTATGAAGGACCGGGACTGGCGCAGCGGATCAAGCAGGGGCTTGTGGCGGCGCAGGCGGCCGACGGCCTGCCGCGCGCCGGGCGCGTCGGCCGCGCGGCGACACAGTACATCTGAAGATTTCTCGGCGTGGTCCGCGCATGTTTACGCGCGGGCCGCAAATCAACCATGGAGTATCAGGAATGAGCGAACATATCTGGCTCGCGACCGGCGAGGCGACCGTTCTGGCGGCGGACGGACAATATACCGACGCCATGCCGGAAGTGCTGATCGGCAATGTGAAGGGCCCGGTCGGCCACGCCTTCGCGTCCATGTCGGGCCAGGTCGCCGGCCACCCGCGCATGTTCGTGATCCGCGACCTCAACCAGCAGGTGCGCCCGGCCACCATGATGACCACCAAACTGACGGTGAAGTCGGAGGCCTATGTCGAACTGCTCGGCGGGATCGTGCAGGCGGCCACGGGCGACGCCATCGTCGATTGCGTGGCGGAAGGGATCATCCCGAAGGCTCAGGCCAATGACCTTTGCATGATCATCATGGTCTGGCTCGATCCACGCTGCGCGACCGACGACAATCTCGACCGCCGGGACCTCTACCGCACCAATTATGAAGCGACGAAACTCGCGATCTCCCGCGCCATCAAGGGCGAGCCGACCGTTGACGAGCTGATCGCCAACCGCAAGACCGTCTCGCATTATGCGCTGGAAGGCGTGTTCGAGGATTGAGCGCGTCGCCGGGGCGGGCCGGAGCTTTCTGCGCGCCCGCTTGCCCGCCTGCCCCGCGCCTGATATGACGACGCCGCGTCGGGCGCGGGTTTCCGCGCCGGGCGCAAAAAATCGGGTTTTCGGCCTTCGGGCCGCGCCGGCCGTTCTTTAACGAACGTTACGCCCCTCGCGCATCGCGTCGATCGGGCGTCCGACCGCCGAAATCCTTTCCGTAACGCCAACCCAGCCGGCGCCAGCCCTGACCGGGCATCTCAGGAGAAAAAATGTCCGCC
>CAZJAY010000214.1:0-3481 GCA_964543915.1 uncultured Methylocystis sp.
TGCAGCATTTGATGTGGCCCGTGAGCAGCCCGCGCGCGCGCTGCACTTCCAGCCGCTGCTGACGATGGCCGACGCGGCGGTAGACAGCGCCATCCGTGCGGGTATCATTGAGGCGCAGGGCGCGGCCGTGGCGCTGGAGGACAGCGTCTTTTTTGCGACGCCGGCCGGCGCGCGCGCTTCGCGCCAGATTACGCTCTCGGGCCGCGCCGCGCCGGGCGCCGAGGTGCGCTGGTCGTTTCGTCCTGCGCCCGCCGTCGCCGCTGCGGTTTCGCCAGAAGGCGATGTGTGATAGCCGCGACGAGGCAACATTCCGCGAGGTTATTTCCCGATGCAGGTCGATCAGCGCAAAGTCGCGCGCGCGCTCATTTCCGTTTCGGACAAAACCGGTCTGATCGACTTCGCGCGGGCGCTCGCCGACCTTGGCGTCGAGCTGGTCTCGACGGGCGGCACGCGCAAGGCGCTCGCGGCGGCCGGGCTGGCGGTCAGGGATATTTCCGATCTGACGCACTTTCCGGAGATGATGGACGGACGCCTCAAGACCCTTCATCCCAAGGTGCATGGCGGCCTGCTCGCCATTCGGGAGAACCCCGAGCACGAAGCGGCGATGCTCGCGCATGACATCCTTCCGATCGATCTGCTCGTGGTCAATCTCTATCCCTTCGAGGCGACCATCGCGGCGGGCGCCGCCTTCGACGATTGCGTTGAAAATATCGATATCGGCGGCCCGGCCATGATCCGCGCCGCCGCCAAAAATCACGATGACGTCGCCGTTGTGGTCTCGACCGAGGACTATGCCCCGCTCCTCGCCGAGTTTGCCGAAACCGGCGGCGCGACGCGCGGCGCGACACGCCGGCGGCTGGCGCAGAAGGCCTTCGCCCGCACGGCGGCCTATGATGCGGCGATCTCGAACTGGCTGGCCGAAGAATTACGGGAGCCGACGCCGCCGATCCGCGCCTTTGGCGGCCGCCGCGCCCTTGAAATGCGCTACGGCGAAAATCCGCACCAGAGCGCCGGTTTCTATGTCGCCGGCGACGCCCGGCCAGGCGTCGCGACCGCGCGCCTGATCCAGGGCAAGCAGCTTTCCTACAACAACATCAATGATACGGACGCGGCCTATGAATGCGTCGCCGAGTTCGATCCCGCGCGGACGGCGGCTGTCGCGATTGTGAAACACGCCAATCCCTGCGGCGTCGCGGAGGGCGAAACCATCGCCGACGCCTATGAGAAAGCGCTGCGCTGCGACCCCGTCTCGGCCTTCGGCGGCATTGTCGCGACCAACCGGCGGCTCGACGCCGTCGCCGCCGCCGCGATTGTCCGGATTTTCACCGAGGTCATTAACGCCCCGGACGCCGATCCCGAAGCCCTCGAAATCATCGTCGCGAAGAAGAATCTGCGTCTCTTGCTCGCCGGCGCCGCGCCTGATCCGCGCGCGCCGGGTCTTGCCTTCCGCAGCGTAGCAGGCGGGTTCCTCGTCCAGTCGCGCGACAATGCGGTCGTCGACGACATGACCCTGACGGTCGTGACCCGTCGCGCGCCCGACGCGCGCGAGCTGGCCGATCTGAAATTCGCATGGCGTGTTGTCAAGCATCTGAAGTCCAATGCGATCGTCTATGCGCGCGACCGCGCGACGGTCGGCATTGGCGCTGGCCAGATGTCGCGTGTCGACAGTTCGCGCACCGCCGCCCTCAAGGCGCGGGAAGCGGCGCAGACGGCCGGCCTCGCGGAAAGTCTCGCGCGGGGCGCGGTCGTCGCATCCGACGCTTTTTTCCCTTTCGCCGACGGCCTGATCGCCGCCGCCGAGGCCGGGGTCACCGCCGTGATCCAGCCCGGCGGCTCGGTTAATGACCGCGACGTGATCGCCGCCGCCGCCGAACGCGGCCTCGCCATGGCGTTCACCGGCGTCCGGCATTTTCGCCACTAGATTTCCTGCACGCGCCGCGTCGTCGGCGCATGTCGCGCGCCGTCATGCGCCCCCGCAGCACGCCTGCGGGGAGCCGTCGCGCGCTCTCACGCCGCTGCGGCCGACCATCCAATCCAGGGTTGCATTTTGCGCTTGCTAAAGCTACTCATGATTGTATACTTGAGCTAAAGCTTATTCGGCCGGATGGGGTCCGAGGGGGCGCGGTCCGGGAAGCGGGACGGAGTGGCCGGTATGTTGAGGCGTTTTTCCAAAGACCAGCGAGGTTCGATCGCTGTCATGTTCGCGGGCCTGTTGCCCGTGATCCTTGGCGGCGCGTTTCTTGGCGTCGAGGCGCTCAGGCTCGTGCGCGCCAAATCGCAACTGCAACAGGCGCTTGATGCGGCGGCCCTCGCCGCCGGCCAGGCGCGGTACGAAGGCGCTTCGGCGCAGAACATCCAGGCTGTGGTGGACCGTCTGGTTGCGGCCAATCTTTCCGGAACCGGGCTGACGCCGTCTGTTTCAATCAACACATCCGCCGCCGCCAATAAGGTGACGCTGGACGCGACCCTGTCTTTCCCGCTTCTGACGAACGTCTTCGGCCAGAATGGCTTTTCGGTCGCCGCCCATTCGGCCGCCGAGGCCAGCAACCAGAGGACCGAGGTCGTCCTGGTGCTGGACACCACCCTGTCGATGGGCATCAACAACAACGAAAAGTTAAATCAGCTTAAAAGCTCCGCGAAGAGCTTCGCGACGAAACTGATGCTCCAGCCGGATGGGCGCTCGTCGCGCCCTAATGTGGCCGTCGCCGTCGTCCCCTTTAACGATTATGTCTGGCTGAGCAAAAGAGACTATGGAAACCAGACGCTCGACTGGCTCACCGACACGACGGACAGAACGGAAACCGTCCAGCAATGGGCGCCGCCTACCACAGACTGGACTTGCCAGGGTGGCTACGTCGTAACCGATCCGCAGGGTTGCAGTACACGCGCTGTGCAAACGATGGTGGACGGGAGCCTTGCTTTGGTCAATAGGCTCGTGTGCGACGTTCCAGGCTTCAGAACCTGCCCCGGCGGAATGGCGTCGACACCTGTGCCGGGCTACTACAGGAACGTAACGAACCACTTCATCTGGTACGGAGCCGTCGGTTCGCGCAAAGCGCCGTGGGACGAAACGGTGGATAATCTGAATTCGGGGAATAAACATTACGCCTATTTCAACGTGGCATCCGGCGTTGCAAATCGTCCCGATGGCGAGGCGCCCGGCACGCTGCAGCGTCTGACTACCGACAAGACAAAGATCGATTACGTCCTCGACAGGCTTGTGCCGCATCGCGAAACCTATACGGCGCCCGGCCTGCTGTGGGGGTGGCATGCGCTTGATCCGGGCGCGCCCTTCCGCGACGGCGTAGCCTATGGGGCGGCGCAGAAGGTGATCGTTCTGATGACCGATGGCGTCAATACGAAGTCGGCGCGACAAAACGGAACGACCGATTATTTCATTCACACCGGCAGCGATACGTCGGCGGCGAACGCCAAAACGGCAAGCGTCTGCGCCAACATCAAGGCGAGAGGCAGAAGAAGC
>CAZJAY010000215.1:0-3480 GCA_964543915.1 uncultured Methylocystis sp.
GGCGGCGCGGTTCGGCGACGATCTGGTCGATCACCGTACCTATGTCATCGCGGGCGATGGCTGCCTCATGGAGGGGCTGAGCCATGAAGCCATCGATCTCGCCGGCCATCTGAAGCTCTCGAAGCTCGTCGTTCTTTGGGACGACAATGCGATTTCCATTGACGGGCCCACGAGCCTTGCGACCTCAACCGATCAGATGGCGCGTTTCGCCGCCGCCGGCTGGAATGTTGCGCGGGTCGACGGCCACGATCCGGCGGCGGTGCTCGGGGCGCTTGAGACCGCCAGGACCGCCGATCGGCCGACCATGATCGCCTGCCGCACCGTGATCGGCTTCGGCGCGCCCGGCAAACAGGGCAAGGAGTCCGTGCATGGCGCGCCGCTCGGCGCCGACGAAGTCGCGCGGGCGCGCGAGACGCTGGAGTGGCCGCATGCGCCGTTCGAAGTTCCGGATGCGGTGCGCACCGCCTGGCGCGCGGCCGGAGAACGCGGCGCGCCGGCCCGCGCCGCCTGGGAGGCGCGTCTCGCCGCCTCCGAGCGGGGCGCCGCTTTGGCGCAATTCCTCAAGGGCGACGTGACGGCGGAAGTCGCCGGGCCGCTTGCCGCCTTCCGCGCGCAGCTGGCGCAGGAAAAGCCCGCCATCGCGTCACGCAAATCATCCGAGATGACGCTCGGCGTCATCAACGCCGCCACCGCCGCCACGATCGGCGGTTCGGCGGACCTCACCCATTCGAATTTCACCATCACAAAAGGCATGGGCTCCGTCCGTCCGGACGATTTCTCTGGCCGTTACATCCATTACGGCGTTCGTGAATTCGGCATGGCGGCGGCCATGAATGGCATCGCGCTGCATGGTGGTTTCGTGCCCTATGGCGGCACATTCCTTGTCTTTTCGGATTATGCGCGCGGCGCGATCCGCCTCTCCGCCCTGATGGGGCTTGGCGTGATCTATGTGCTCACGCATGACTCGATCGGGCTGGGCGAAGACGGACCGACACACCAGCCGGTGGAGCATCTCGCGAGCCTGCGCGCCCTGCCGAATCTCTACGTTTTCCGCCCCGCCGACGCGATCGAGACAGCGGAATGCTGGGAGCTCGCCATCGCGGCGCGCAAGACCCCCTCGGTCCTGAGCCTGTCGCGGCAAAATCTGCCGACGCTGGATCGGCCGGTAGCAGAAAATCTTTCTGCAAAAGGCGCCTATGTGCTCCGCGAGCCTGCGGGCGGCCGTCAGGTGACGCTGCTCGCGACCGGCTCCGAGGTGGATATCGTGTTGCGCGCGGCGGATCAGCTCGCGGCGCGCGGCGTTGCGGCGGCTGTCGTGTCCATGCCGTGCTGGGAGTTGTTCGAGGCGCAGTCCGACGATTATCGCGCCGCCGTGCTGGGCGCTGCGCCGCGCGTCGGGGTCGAGGCGGCGGTGCGTCTCGGCTGGGATCGCTGGATCGGCGATCGCGGCGCCTTCGTCGGCATGCGCGGCTTTGGCGCGAGCGGGCCCGGCCCGGAACTCTACAAATATTTCGGCATCACGCCCGAAGCCGTCGCGGATGCGGCGGCGGCACTGGTCTGACGTCGGTCACACAACGCTTCGGAGGATAAGATGGCGCTCATCACGCTCAGACAATTACTCGATCACGCCGCCGAACATGATTACGGCGTGCCGGCTTTCAACATCAACAATATGGAGCAGGGCCTCGCCGTGCTCGAAGCCGCTTCTGCGGTCGATGCGCCGGTGATCATCCAGGCGTCGCGCGGCGCGCGCAACTACGCAAACGACATCATGCTGGCCAAGATGATCGAGGCGCTGATCGCCATGTATCCCGACATTCCGATCGTGATGCATCAGGACCATGGCAACAGCGAAGCGACCTGCGCCAGCGCCATTCGTTTCGGCTTCTCCTCGGTGATGATGGACGGCTCATTGAAGGCCGACGGCAAGACTCCGGCCGACTACGCCTATAACGTCGATGTGACGCGTCGCGTCGTCGATCTCGCCCATTGGGTTGGCGCCTCGGTCGAAGGGGAACTCGGCGTGCTCGGTTCGCTCGAAACAGGCGAGGGCGAGAAAGAGGATGGCCACGGCGCCGAGGGCAAGCTCAGCCACGATCAGCTGCTGACCGACCCCGCCCAGGCGGTCGATTTCGTGGCGGCGACGAAAGTCGATGCGCTCGCCATCGCCATGGGCACCTCGCATGGCGCCTATAAATTCTCCCGCAAGCCGGACGGCGCCATCCTTGCGATGCATGTCATCGAGGAGATCAACCGCCGCCTGCCCAATACCCATCTTGTGATGCATGGCTCGTCGTCCGTGCCGCAGGATTTGCAGGACGCCTTCAACGCCGCCGGCGGCGAAATGCCCCAGACCTGGGGCGTGCCGGTGGCGGAGATCCAGCGCGGCATCAAATTCGGCGTGCGCAAGATCAATATTGACACGGACTGCCGCATCGCCATGACCGCCGCGATCCGCGCCACGCTCGGCAAACACAAGGGCGAATTCGACCCGCGCAAATATCTCAAGCCCGCCCAGGACGCGATGGTGAAGGTCTGTCGCCAGCGTTACGAGGAGTTCAACGCCGCCGGTCAGGCGTCGAAGATCAAGCCGGTCCCGATGTCGGAAATGGCGAAGCGCTACGCCAGCGGCGCGCTCGATCCGACCTTCGCCGGCAAGCAGGCGGCGGAGTAGGCCTTGGCCGAAGACGTCGTCATCGCCCCCTCGATCCTCTCGGCCGATTTCGCGCGGCTGGGCGAGGAGGCGCGCGCCATGGCCGACGCCGGCGCCGACTGGCTGCATCTTGATGTGATGGACGGGCATTTCGTGCCCAACATCACTTTCGGCCCCGGCGTCGTCGCGGCGCTCCGCCCGCATACGACCCGCCCGCTCGACGTGCATCTGATGATCGCGCCGGTCGATCCCTATATCGGCGCCTTCGCCGACGCCGGCGCGGACATCATCACAGTTCATGCCGAGGCGGGGCCGCATCTGCATCGCACGCTGCAGGCGATCCGGGCGAAGGGCAAAAAGGCGGGCGTTTCGCTCAATCCGGCGACCCCGGAAAGCGCCCTGCGCTATGTGCTCGACGATGTCGACCTCATTCTCGTGATGAGCGTTAATCCGGGCTTCGGCGGACAGAGCTTTATTCCCGGCCAGCTCGACAAGATCCGCGCGATCCGGGAGATGATCGGCCGCCGGCCGATCTGGCTCCAGGTCGATGGCGGCGTGACGCCGGAGACGGCGACGGCCGTCGTCGCCGCCGGCGCCAATGCGCTCGTTGCGGGTTCGGCGGCGTTCCGGGGCGGGGCCGGCGCCTATGCCGGCAATATTGCGGCCCTGCGGCAGGCGGCGGCGCAGGCCGGGGCCATCACGGTCTAGCCGGGTTGCGAAGCGTCTCCGGCGGCTTTATGCAGGACCCGCGTTGGGGCGTCGCCAAGCGGTAAGGCAGCGGATTTTGATTCCGCCATGCGGAGGTTCGAATCCTCCCGCCCCAGCCA
>CAZJAY010000216.1:0-3480 GCA_964543915.1 uncultured Methylocystis sp.
CACCAGGTGTCGACGATGGGGCAGCGACCCTCGCCCACGACGCGATGATACCATACCCACACTTCCGGGTTGATCGGCTCGCCGACCGAACCGAGAAGCCGAAGGCTTTTCCGGTCGGTCTTGCGGACCGGCGCGTCGCCGGCCGCCATCAGGGCGCGGATCGCCGTCGGCGCCGTGTAGAAAATGGAAACCCGATGTCGATCGACGATTTCCCACAGTCGTGACGCGTCGGGGTAGGTCGGCACGCCCTCGAACATCAGCGTCGTCGCGCCATTGGCGAGCGGCCCGTAGACAATATAGCTGTGGCCGGTGATCCAGCTGACGTCCGCCGTGCACCAGTAGACGTCGTCGTCGCGGCAGTCGAAAACGATTTCATGGGTCAGCGCCGCGTAGACAAGATAGCCGCCCGTCGTATGCAACACGCCTTTCGGCTTGCCGGTGGAGCCGGAGGTGTAAAGGATGAAGAGCGGGTCTTCCGCGCCCATTTCCGCGTAGGGACAATCGGCCCTGACCCGCGCCGCTTCGTCCGCATAGCGGAAATCGCGTCCCGGCGTCATATCGACGGGGGCGCCGGTCCGGGAAACCATGATGACGCGCTGTCGCGTGCGCCGATCCGGCGCCAGTTTCTCGATCGCCGCGTCGACATTGCTTTTTAGCGGGATTTTCCGGCCGCCGCGCAATCCTTCGTCGGCCGTGACGATCACATCGCTCGCCGCGTCGCCGATGCGGTCGGCGAGCGCCTCGGGCGAAAAACCGCCGAAAACGACCGAATGAACCGCGCCGATCCTCGCGCAGGCGAGCATGGCGAAGGCCGCTTCGGGGATCATCGGCAGATAGATCGTCACCCGATCGCCCCGACGCACGCCATGGTTACGCAGCACATTTGCGAAGCGGCACACTTCGTCGTGCAATTCGCGATAGGAGATGCGGCGCGAAACGCCTGGCTCGTCTCCCTCCCAGATAATGGCGGTCCTGTCGCCGCGTTCCGGCAGATGCCGGTCGATACAGTTCATGGCGACATTCGTCGCGCCATCCTCGAACCAGCGGATCGAGACGCGATGGCTGTCGAAACTGGTGTTTTTCACTTTGGTGAACGGCGCGATCCAATCGATGCGTTGCGCTTCGGCCGCCCAGAAAGCTTCGGGATCGCGCAATCCGTCGTCATACTGCGCGCGGTAGGTCGCCATGTTGATCCGGGCGGCGCTTTTCCACGCCGTCGGGACCGGATAGATTTTCTCGGACATTATGTCTCCCGGACGTCTGGCTCCCGACGCCTTATCCGCCGCGCGCGCTGACCAGAGAAAGATTGTGCTGCATGCTCCGCATCATAAGGCGCATGAGATAAAAGCTGAATTCAGCATCCTGGGCGGCGAGCTGGAGCAAATCGTCGTAGCGAAGGCACAGGAGTTCGACCTCGGTCGCCGTGACAGCGCTTGCGGTGCGCCGGTTTTCTTCCGTGAACATGCCCATTTCGCCGAAAAAGGCGCCGGCGCGCAACGTCACCTGCGGTTCGAGCAGGCGCACTTCGCCGCGCAAAATGACATAGGCTTCCTCGGCGACGTCGCCCCGGTAGTGAAGGGCGAAACCCGCCGGCAGTTTCATGGCGCGCATGTAGGGTCGCAGCCATTCATAGTCGAAAACGGCGTCGGGCGACTGATTGAAGATCTGGCGCATGTCGCCGACCAGCCGGCGCATCTGCATCAGACGGAATATGTTCACCGGCAAAAGAAAAGCGTGCAGGGCGAAGAGCGGATAATAGCCAGTGGCGAAAAAATACACCGAAAACAATCCATTTGCGCAGATCGCGGCGATGCGCAGCGGGATCATCGTCTCGGAGATGAAGACGAAAATATTGGCGGCGGCGGCGAGATATCCGATCGCTTCGAGGACGATGACGTTCATACAGGGTTCCCGGCGGCGCTGCCGTTTCGCTTTACAGCAGTTTTTCCCCGCCGCGAACAGGGCGGTCGTGGCCGGCCCGGCCGATTCGATGGCGCTTTGCACAGCCCGGGGCAATTTGGTAAACGGCGGCTTCCGCCGCCGTCGCCATCTGGGGAAACATGCAGAAATTTACGTCGCTCACCGGGGTCGCCGCGCCCTTGCCGATCATGAATGTCGATACGGACATGATCATTCCGAAGCAATATCTGAAAACGATTGCCCGGACGGGACTTGGCAAGGGCCTTTTCTCGGAGATGCGTTACCGCGAAGACGGCTCGGAAAATCCCGAATTCGTACTCAATCAGCCGGAAATGAAGTCGGCGGTCATTCTGATTGCGGGCGATAATTTCGGTTGCGGTTCGTCGCGCGAACATGCGCCCTGGGCGCTGCTCGATTTCGGTCTGCGCTGTATCATTTCGACCAGTTTCGCGGATATCTTCGATAACAATTGCTTCAAGAACGGCATTCTGCCGGTGAAAGTGAGCCAGGCCGAACTGGACGCGCTGATGGCGGAAGCCTCTGCGCCGGGCGGCGCGACCCTGACGGTCGATCTTGCTGGCGAGGAAATCCGGCGATCGGGCGGCGGGATCATAAAATTCGATATCGACCCCTTCAGAAAGCATTGCCTGCTCAACGGCCTTGATGACATCGGCCTGACGCTCGAAAAAGTCGCGCAAATCGACGCATTCGAGCAGGCGACCGCGCGAAGCCGCCCCTGGGCATAATGAGGCGAAGCGGATGATCGGCGTCAGCCGTATGCGGGACAGGAAAGCGATTTGAGCCGTTTCGCAGAAATCCCCGCACGTTTGCGCGCCGCCGCCGCGCCGGTCGTTCGCGCGCTCGACGTCGCGCGCATGCGCGTCGCGGGCATGCGGCCCCTATCCCGCAAGGCGGATAATCTCGCCGAGGCGCAGCAGCTGAATGATGCGCCGACGGATGGCGGGGCCGATGCGGGCGAGCCCTTTTCGGTCGCCGGATATCTCCGCGAGGAATACGCCGACCGACAGGGTCTGCTCGCGATCCATAACCTCGCAAAATCCTACAAGGCCCGGCGCGTGGTCGAGGATGTGAGCCTGCATGTCGGGCGCGGCGAAGCGGTTGGCCTGCTCGGACCCAATGGCGCCGGCAAGACCACGGTTTTCTATATGATTACGGGGCTTGTGAAGCCCGATAAAGGCATCATCTCGCTCGACGGTTATGATGTGACGCCGCTGCCGATGTATCGTCGCGCCCGGCTCGGCATCGGCTATCTCCCGCAGGAAGCCTCGATTTTCCGTGGCCTGTCGGTTGAAGACAACATCCGGGCGGTGCTCGAAATCACCCAACCGGACGAAAAGCGCCAGGAGGAGGAGCTCAACGCGCTGCTCGACGAATTTCGTCTGACGCGGTTGCGTCATTCGCCCGCGATCGCGCTTTCGGGCGGCGAACGGCGGCGCTGCGAGATCGCCCGGGCGCTCGCCGGCCACCCCTCCTTCATGCTGCTCGATGAACCATTTGCCGGCCTCGATCCGATCGCCGTCGGCGACATCCAGGATCTCG
>CAZJAY010000217.1:0-3473 GCA_964543915.1 uncultured Methylocystis sp.
ATATAATCGGGCCGCGCATACACAATCGCCGCATATTCTTTAACGTCGGCGAAATTACGCAGGGCCTGAATGCCCCCCGATGTCGCACAGGCCCCAATCGTTACGAGTTTTTTCGATCGCTGACGCACGTCGTGGATGCGCGCCGCGTCATGCGGCGTAGAGATCGATCCCTCGACCAGCGAGAGATCATAGCGTCCGTGATCCTCGGCCCTTGTCGCTTCTGGAAAATAGGCGATCTCCACGGCGTCCGCGACAGCGAGGATCTCGTCCTCACAATCGAGCAGACTCAACTGACAGCCATCGCAGGAGGAGAACTTCCAGACCGCGAGTCGCGGCCGTCGATGCCTGCTTTCCACGATCAAAGCTCCTTGACGGCCAGCAGCGGCTTCATGCGGGCGTAGCTGAAAACCGGGCCGTCGCGACAAATGAAGGCTGGTCCTAACTGACAATGGCCACAATGGCCGACAGCGCATTTCATATTACGTTCCATCGAAAGATAGATACGCTCCGCATCAAGACCTTGCGCCACGAGCGTGGCGGCGATATTTCGCATCATGATTTCCGGCCCGCAGAGCATTGCAATCGCCGAAGCCGGATCAAATGTTGCGCGCGACAAAAGATTCGTGACGACGCCCACATGTCCGCGCCATCCGGACAACGCATGATCGACCGTTACGTCGACGTCGATGTCGAGACGTGCGCGCAAGACCGAAAGCTCCCTACCAAAAAGAATATCCTCCGGGCGCCGCGCGACTTAGAGCAACGATACGGCGCCGTAACGTCGCCGTTCGGCAAGCACGCGGTAGATCGCCGGACGAAGGGGCGCGAGGCCAAGCCCGCCGGCGACGATCACGAGATCGCGACCCTCGGCGGCAGCCAACGGCCAACCGACGCCAAAAGGTCCGCGCACGCCGATAGCGGCGCCCGGCTCAAGTCGGGTCAACGCATGCGAAACGGGTCCGACATCGCGAATAGTATGGCTCATTCGTTCATGCGCCGGATCGCCGCTCAGGCTGATCGCCGCCTCGCCGACGCCAAAAGCGGTCAGCATATTGAACTGGCCGGGCGCGAATGCGAAACCGTCCGCGCCGGGCATCTGGATGTCAAGCGTCCACACGTCCGGCGCATCATGTCGCCGGTTCTGAACATGGCCGACCACGGGCGTCGTCGCATCGGCGAAGGGCATGCGCGACGCCGCGCGCAGCGGAGCGCGCTCAGACACGGGCGGCATAAAGGTCCAGCAGTTGAAGCCGACAGCCATGCAGTCGGTCGATGAGAATAGGCAAGACGCGTTTCATCAATTCATAACCAAGATGGTGGTCGGCTTCGCATTCACGCCGGAGATGGACAGCGTCGAGCACAATCGCATGCGCCGGATCAATCGCTTTCGCATCGTAAAACCAGCGGTAGGGGGCCGCCATCCAGTTGACGCCAAAGACATCGCCCGTCCCGAGCGTGAGAAAACTGGCCGCTCCACGACCCGGCGCCGCAATCTGCAACGCGACATGCCCGCTGCAAAGGAGAAAAAATCGGTTGGCCGCTTCATCCTCGTGAAAAACAAATTCGCCGGCCTGATAACTCGCATCGGTCGCGCAGGCCGCCGTCCGCGCGACGAAGTCGGGATCGAGACCAGCGAGAAACGGATGCGCGGCGATGCGCGCTTCTAGCGATTTCAATATGCGACGCCCCTATCCCCCTTCGTCGCCCGCAAGGGCGCGCACTTCCTCAGTGATATCGATCCCGACCGGGCACCACGCGATACAACGCCCGCACCCCACACAACCAGACTCGCCAAACTGCTCGAACCAGGTCGACAGTTTGTGAGTTATCCATTGCCGATAACGCGACTCGACGCTGGCGCGCACGCCGCCTCCGTGCAGATAGGAGAACTCCATCGTAAAGCAGGAGTCCCAGCGACGCTCCCGCGAAAATTCCGTGCCCGCAAGATCACTTGTCTCATCGACGGTTGTGCAAAAACAGGTCGGGCATACCATCGTACAATTGGCGCAGGAGAGGCAGCGCGTTGCGACATCACGCCAACGCTCATGCTGCAAATTTTTCGCCAGCAATGTCTGCAGATCGACGGCCGGCATTGCGCGTCCCATCTGTTGGACGGTAGCGGCGACGCGCGCTTCGGCGGCATCAATTTCGGCGTCCGTCGCGGCGCGGCAGGGCACGCGCGCAATCGTCGAAGCGCCGGCCGACGATCCGATTTCAAGCAGAAACCGGGGCTCCCCGTCGGTCGAAAGCTCAGTCAGGGCGAGATCATAGCCAACCGACGCGCGCGGACCCGCGCCCATTGACGCACAGAAACAGAGATCGCCGGCTTCGCTACAATTGACGGCGATAATAAAGACGTCGGCGCGCCGGACCTGATAATGGGGATCGACAAAATCGCCCTCCAAAAGCACGCGATCCTGAATATGGATCGCCTTCAACTCGCAGGCGCGCACGCCGAGAAAAGCGAGGCTCGGCGGCGTCTCCTGCGCCGCATCAATGCGGATTTCGTCGCCATCGCGCGTTGCGCGCCAGAGGGTTTGCCGGGGCGGATGAAGATATTTTTTCCACAAATGCGGCCCGACCGCATAACCGAACACAGCTTCATCGGCGCGCCGCCGGACCCGATAGCTTCCGGGCTTTTGTTCGTCGGTCATACCCTTCGGCAGATCTCGGCTCGATTCGATTTCAGCGTAAACAATAGCCTCGTCGCGCAGAACGGGACCGATAACAAGACGTCCCTCGTCACGCAAACGCGCGATCAGCATGTCAAGTCCATCGAGGGTCAGAATGAGCGGCCCGATCAATAATCCTCACTCCGCACTATTCCGCCGAGGCGGTTAGCGTAAGGCGGCTACGACGATGGTGGCAAGCCCTACCCTTATTCCACGTCGAATTTACGAAACGACCGCGATCCCGTGCTGCAGCGTCGCGGGAATGACGGGCGACCATCCGGCGTCGAGACCGGCGCCAGGGCGCCTGCAATATCCTCGCGCCGCAACGCATTGTGACACGACAGCGGATGTCCGTCGTCCTCAATGAGTCACCCTCGGCTGGATCGGCCGGGCCGGAAAAAAGTCCGCGCGCAACGCCGCGCGCTTCGCTCGGGGGTCTGTATCAGACCCGGCCCAGAAGCAACTTTCGATCAAGAGCGGCAAGATAACGGCAGACGCCGCTTCACGCATTTCTGCGGGGTCATGTTGCGACGCAACGGCTCCAGGAGAAAACTTGCCGCGCATGCCCGCTGGTGGGCCACACGCTGTCCCTGACAGCCAGGCCGCCACAGAACGCAGCTTGCTTCCTCAAGACGCTAAGGCTGCGTTATCGAAATTTTGCGTCTCTTTCCAGAGCCGGTTACCGCGGTCTTTCTCGGAGCGGTCAGATCCGGACCAGACAATGCAGGAAATCCGGCGCACGGAACGTCGAAGATCCATATCATGAAGGGACGGGGCTCTCACAGCGGGCGCCATGTCTGC
>CAZJAY010000218.1:0-3445 GCA_964543915.1 uncultured Methylocystis sp.
ATTCGCGCGACCCATGCGCTGCGCTATGAACTCGTGAAGGGAATTGAGAATTTCAGGGCGAAGGCCGGCGCCTCCTCGATCATGGACGTGAACACCGGCGAGATCATCGCGATGGCGTCGTGGCCGGATTACGACCCCAACACGCCGACGGATGCGCTCGATCTCCAGCACATCAATCGCATGAATGTCGGCGTTTACGAGATGGGTTCGACCTTCAAGGCGCTGACCATCGCGATGGCGCTCGATTCCGGCAAGGTCAATCTGAATTCGCGTCTCGACGCGCGTGGCGCGCTGTCCTTCGGTCGCTTCAAGATTCACGATTTTCACGCCCAGAACCGCGCCCTGACGGTGCCGGAAGTCTTCACCTATTCGTCGAACATTGGCACGGCGCGCATGGCGATGGGGCAGGGCGTCGAGAAGCATAAGGCGTTTCTGCGCAAGATGGGGCAGCTTACCCGCATGCGCACCGAACTCCCCGAAAGCGCCGAGCCCATCGTGCCGAGGAACTGGGGCGAACTGAATACGATGACAATCGCATTCGGCCACGGTCTCGCGGTCGCGCCGCTGCAGTCGATGATGGCGGTCGGCGCCCTGATGAATGGCGGCTATCTGATCCGGCCGACGTTTATCCGACGCAGCGAGGAAGAAGCGCGCGCCGGCGCCGAACGTGTCATCAGCCCCGAGACCAGCGAGGCGATGCGTTATCTGATGCGTCTCAATGCGGAAATCGGCACGGCGAAAAAGGTCGACATCGACGGCTATTTTGTCGGCGGCAAGACCGGCACGGCCGAAAAGGTGATCGGCGGTCGTTACAACAAGAATCGCCTGTTCACGACCTTCATGGCCGTCGCGCCGGCCGACCGACCGCGATATCTGTTCCTGACGTTGATGGACGAGCCGCAGGGTCTCCCCGAGACCGGCGGCTATGCGACGGCGGCCTATAACGCCGGTCATGTAACGGGACGAATCATCGAGCGCGTTGGACCCATCCTTGGTCTCGCGCCGCGCTTCGAACCGCCGCATGAGCCTTTCCCGCTGCTCGCCAAACTCGGTTATGGCATGGCCAACGTCCCCGCGACCGGAGGCCATGGTCACTGATGCGACTTTCCGATCTCCTCGCGCCGCTCGCGATCGACCCCGCCCTGGGCGCGCTCGACGTCGCCGGCCTTTCCGCCGATAGCCGGACTATCGGCGCAGGCTTCGTCTTTTTCGCGGTTCCCGGTCATGCCGGCGACGGGCTCGATTACCTTGCGGATGCGCGGACGCACGGCGCGCGGGTCGTCGTCGCTGCGCGCATCCCGGAAAATTGCGATCTGCCTTTCGTCGTCGTCGACGACGTCCGCGCGGCGCTCGCCTGTGCGGCCGCCCGCTTCCATCCGCGTCAGCCAGAAACGATCTGCGCCGTGACCGGGACGAGCGGCAAGACTTCCGTCGTCGCCTTTCTGCGCCAGATCTGGCGCGCCTGCGGCCGCGCCGCCGCCTCGCTGGGAACGGTCGGCGTCGTCGATCCGTCCGGAGCCCATTATGGCGCGCTCACCACGCCCGGCCCGGTCGATCTGCATCGCACGCTGGACGAACTCGCCGGTCGGGGCGTTACGCATCTCGCCATGGAGGCCTCTTCCATCGGCATCGAGCAGCGTCGGCTCGATGGCGTCCGGCTCGCCGCCGCCAGCTTCACCAATTTCTCGCGCGACCATCTCGATTACCATCCGACGATGGAGGCCTATTTCGCCGCCAAGATGCGTCTGTTCGATACGTTGCTCGCGCCGGGGGCGACCGCCGTCATCGATGCGGACGGCGAAACTGCGGAGAAGGTCGCCGCCATCTGCGCCGTCGCGGGACGGAAAGTCTTCGACGTCGGCGCGAAGGGTTCGGGGATCGCGTTGCGCGCGGTCGAGCCGGGGCCCGACGCGACCGTCATGACATTGCGTTGCGTCGGGACGGACTATCGGGTTCGCTTGCCGCTCGCGGGCGCCTTCCAGGTCTCGAACGCGCTCGTGGCGGCGGGACTCGCCATCGTCTGCGGCGAGGAGCCGGCCCAGGTTTTCGCGGCGCTTGAGGGACTAGAAGGCGCGCCAGGCCGCCTTGAACGCATCGGCGCGCGCGCCGGCGCGCCGGCCTTCGTTGATTACGCGCACAAGCCTGATGCGCTCGAAAAAGTGCTCGCGACCCTTCGTCCGCTCACCAAAGGACGTCTGATCGTTGTATTCGGCTGCGGCGGCGATCGCGATCGCGGCAAACGTCCGCTCATGGGCGTCATCGCCGCGCAGCGCGCAGATGTTGTGATCGTCACCGACGACAACCCGCGCAGCGAGGACCCGGCTGCGATTCGTACCGCGATTCTCGAAGGCGCGCGCGGCGCGGGCGGCGGCGCCGAAATCGTCGAAATCGCCGATCGTCAGGCCGCGATCGACCATGCGGTCGCCATGCTCGCGGCGGGCGATGCGCTTGTAGTTGCTGGCAAAGGCCATGAAACCGGCCAGATTATCGGCGATCGAGTGCTGCCTTTTTCAGATCATGCGGCCATTGCGCAGGCGTTAGGGGAGATCCGGTCATGAGCGTGGAGCCGTTGTGGACAGGTCTGGCGCTGGTCGGCGCGCTCCGCGCACGGGTCTCAGGCGGCTTCGCCCGCGAGGCGACAGGCGTGTCGATCGACACCCGAACTCTTCAGCCCGGCGATCTCTTCTTCGCCATTCGCGGCGACGCGCGCGACGGCCACGCCTTCGTGCGCGAAGCTTTTGCGCGTGGCGCGTCGGCGGCGGTGATTGATGAGGCGCACGCGTCGGAACTCGCCGGCGCAGGACCGATGTTCGTCGTGCGCGACGTTCAGCAATCGCTCGAATGGCTGGGTCAGCGCGCGCGGGAGCGCAGCCGCGCCTATATCGCCGCGATCACCGGCTCGGTCGGCAAGACATCGACCAAGGACATGACCAGCCTTGTGCTTTCTCATTTTGGCGAGACCCACAGTTCGATCGCTTCCTACAACAATCACTGGGGCGTGCCGCTGACGCTCGCGCGTATGCCGGCGTCGACCCATTACGGCGTGTTCGAGCTTGGCATGAATCATGCCGGCGAAATCGCCGCTCTTGTCGCTCAGGTGCGTCCGCATGTCGCCGCCGTGACGCGCGTCGCGGCCGTGCATCTTGAGAACTTCGCTTCGATCGAGGGTATTGCCGACGCCAAGGCGGAAATTTTTTCCGGACTGGACGGCGGCGTCGCGATCATCAACCGGGATGAAGATTTTCGCGAGCGCCTTCATGAAGCTGCGGCGCGGACAGCCGCGCATATTTTCGGTTTTGGCGAGGCCTCGGACGCAGACGCCCGGCTTTTGTCCTACCGTCAGATTGGCGAGGCGAGCGCGGTCGAAGCGGAAATTTTCGTTCGCCGTGTAGAATATGCAATCGGCGCGCCCGGTCTGCATATCGCCCTGAATTAGCTTGTCGCT
>CAZJAY010000219.1:0-3405 GCA_964543915.1 uncultured Methylocystis sp.
CGCTGATCGGCACCGGCGAAACATTGGAGGCGCGCGCCGAATTCGCGCCGTCGCGCATCGCCACCCGCAGTCGCGGCTGGGGCGCCCTCGCCGCCGCCGCCGGCCACGCCGCCGCCGCCATCGCCGCCGAGCAGGCCCGCAAGGCCGCCGAGCGCATGGCGAAGGGCAAGTTCGACCTTCAGGACCTGTGCGACCAGCTCGCGCATATGGAGAAGATTGGCGGCATCGGCGGCATGATGGGGCTTCTGCCCGGCGTGGCGAAGATGAAGGACCAGATCGCCAAGGCCAATCTCGACGACGGGATGATCAAGCGCCAGCGCGCCATCATTCTCTCGATGACGCCGAAAGAGCGCCGCAATCCGGATTTGCTGAAGGCGTCGCGCAAACGCCGCATCGCGGCGGGCGCGGGCGCGAAGGTCGAGGAGATCAACCGGCTGTTGAAACAGCATCGGCAGATGGCGGATCTCATGAAGTCCTTCGGCGCCGGCAAGCGCGGCGGGCTTCTCGGCAAGGCGGCCCAGATGATGGGCCTTGGTCCGGCCGGCATGGAAATGCCGTCGGAAGAGGAACTGAAGAAATTGCAGGAGAAACTTGGCGGCGCACCGCCCGGCGCCGGCGGGCCCGGTCTGGTCCCCCCGCCCGATCTCCTTGCGAAAAAGCCGGCCCTGCCAGGGCTCGGCGGCGGCATGCTGGGCGGGTTGAACCCGTTCGGAAAGAAAAAGTAATCTCGTCAAACAGGAAGAAATCCCATGTCCCTTAAGATCCGTCTCGCTCGCGGCGGCGCCAAGAAGCGCCCCTTCTATCGCGTCGTCGTCGCCGATTCGCGCTCGCCCCGCGATGGTCGCTACATCGAGAAGCTCGGCACCTTCGATCCGCTGAAGGCGAAGGACGCCGCCGACCGCGTCGTGCTCGACATCGAGAAGGCGAAGGCCTGGCTCGCCAAGGGCGCCCAGCCGACCGACCGCGTCGCCCGCATTCTCGACGCCGCCGGCGCCTACAATCGCGAGGCGCGCAACAATCCTGAAAAGGCGCAGCCGAAGAAGAAGGCGCAGGAACGCGCCGCCGCCGCCGCCGCCGCAGAAGCCGCCGCTTCGGCGGAAGGCTAAACCGCGCGCCCGCGCGCCCGGCCTTCACCCGCCGGGCGCGGCACGCATGGGCCGCACGAATGGGCCGCACGCATGGCGACCGCTCCCGATCCCGCGCGCGTCCTGATGGGCCGCTTCGGCGCCCCGCACGGGGTGCGCGGCGAGATTCGCCTGCAAAGCTTCACCGGCGATCCCGAAGCCATCGCCGACTATGGCCCGCTGACCGATGTCGCCGGCCAGAAATCCTTCACGCTGCTTTCCGTTCGCACGCTGGGCAAGGATATGCTCGTCGCCCGGGTTGAGGGAGTCGCGAGCCGCGAGGCGGCGGCGGCGCTGAACGGGGTCGAACTCTTCCTGCCGCGCGACCGCTTGCCGGCGACGGAAGACGAAGACGAATTCTACCTCGCCGATCTCATCGGCCTGCGCGCGCAAACTCCGGCGGGCGCGGACATCGGCCGCGTCATCGCGGTGCGTAATTTCGGCGCCGGCGACATTCTCGAAATCGCGCCTGCGGGCGGCGGCGAGACCCTGCTCTTTCCCTTCACGAAAGCGATCGTTCCCGTAGTAAGCGTAGCAGACGGCCGCGTTGTGATCGAACCGCCGGAAGAGGTGGCGGGAGAGGAAGACGCGGCTGATCCACGTTAAGCCGGGCGCTTTTCGGAATTCGGTCGTTTAACGGTTCCTCGCATGCCATAAACCGTTGCATGTTTCGCACGACCGTTCTGACTCTCTTCCCCGAAATGTTTCCCGGCCCCCTCGGGCTCTCGCTTGCGGGCGACGCGCTCCGGCGCGATGTCTGGTCGCTGGAGACGAAGCAAATTCGCGAACATGGACTCGGGCGTCATCGCGCGGTCGACGACACCCCCGCCGGCGGCGGTCCCGGCATGGTGATGCGAGTCGATGTGCTCGCCGCCGCGCTCGACGCCGCCGGCCCCGGCGACGATCCACGCCCGCGTCTTTTGATGAGCCCGCGCGGAAAGCCGCTCACGCAACAACGCGTGCGGACGCTGGCGCAGGGACCTGGCGCGATTATTCTCTGCGCGCGTTTCGAGGGCGTGGATGAGCGAATCATCGCCGCGCGCGATCTCGAAGAAATCTCGATCGGCGATTACATCCTTTCGGGCGGCGAAGTCGCCGCGCTGGCGCTGATCGACGCCTGCGTCAGATTGCTGCCGGGCGTGATGGGCGAAGAAGCGTCCGGCGCGGAAGAAAGTTTCGAAACGGGCCTTCTCGAATATCCGCATTACACAAAGCCGCGCGACTTCGAGGGACGCGCCATTCCCGATATTCTGCTTTCCGGCGATCACGCGAAAATCGCCAAGTGGCGTCATGCGGAAGCGTTGAAGCTGACGCAGGCGCGCAGACCAGACATAATGAAACTGACCAAAAAAGCGCTTGATTTTTAATTTTTTTATATCAATTTATTTGTCAACATAGGGTGCGCGCATGGAAACAGTGGGCGAGCAGGGGCTTTGGTCTTTTGTCAATCAAGGGGAGTCAATAAATAAAGTAAAGTGTACTAAAATCCGCCATTCGTCTGGTTATAGAGTTAGTTCTTTTCTGGAACTCGCGAAAGTCGTTGCTGCCCTGCAATTTCATAATCGTCATTTGCTAATGATGTTCCGCGGTCAATATATAGATTATAAAAACCAAGTAGGAAGCACATCCTTAAGACCGAGTATTTTTCGGAGTGATGCACATTCCAAGGTTAGCGACTTTGAGCTTAAGTCTCGCTTTACTCGTCTCAATCACGCGGAAGCAATGCTGATAAAGACTTATCAAAAAACTAAATCACTCGGCGTTAAAGCATTGCTGCGGCAGCAAATTACCCGTTGGTCAATTTTACAGCATTATGAAGTATGCCCGACCCCAATGCTGGATGTTACCCATTCTCTGAGAATAGCCGCCTCATTTGCATCACTAGATATGCCAAGTGAAGCTTATATAATGGTCATTGGGGTTCCAAATTTGAGCGGCGCTATCACTGCTTGTGCAGAAGCAGGCATTCAAATTATCCGTCTATCTGGCATTTGTCCGCCATCGGCTGTGCGTCCTCACATACAGGAAGGCTATCTTCTGACGCAATATCCTGAGATATCTGAATTTGACCAAACACATGAATACAAATTATACGAAATGGATTTTGGACGCAGATTAGTGGCAAAATTTATATTTGAGCCGAAAGAATTTTGGAAAAATAGCGACGGATTCCCTCGAATCGACAAATCAGCCTTATATCCTGAGTCAGATCCTCTAATGGACATCGCGCAAGAAATCAAAAAAAGCCTTCAGTAAGTTAAGAAATTTCAAACTATATTAA
>CAZJAY010000220.1:0-3373 GCA_964543915.1 uncultured Methylocystis sp.
CTCATGCCTCCTCGCTGTTTTGGCGGGACGTTGAAGCGGATGCATTTACGCAGAGCAGAAGCCGGGACGACCGACTGGGCGAAATTCGTGGCGAACGATGATGAACGCCGTATTCCCCGCCTTCAAGGCAGCCCTTGAAGATCGCGACAGACCCGGTCGACACATGACGTAATTCGCCGTCATAGCCGTGCTGCAGGCTCAGCGCCTTCGCCACATTGTCGATAGTTACCCATTCCGTCCCGGGGCCACGATAGGTGGTTATGAGGCGCGCTTTGACGCAGTCGCGGTGGAACTTTGTGCAGGCGTCGTCTCGAATAGGCTCCAGCCGGAGATAAATGTGGTCAACACGCAGGGCTTCGGCATAGAGCGTAGCCAAACGCTTAATGTCATCGATCAGCAGGGTGCAGCCAGCGCAATCTTTCACCCCAGCCGCATCGAAATGCCGGCGAAGCGCTCTGGCGACTTCCGCAGGCTTCAGATTCTGCCGAAGACCAGGCCAGTCGCAGATGGGCGACGCGTCAAGCCAGGATTTGAGGGCTGAGGGAAGTTCCCGCCGCCAGATCGCCAGATCGACATTCGTGCGGTGGATCGAACGCAACACATTACCATTCTCGTCCTCAATGACTCTCAAAGAGCCTTTTGACTTTTGCGTGATTGATGGACCGCAATCCGCGCCTTTTGAAAGCGAATTGGAGCGCTCGATAACCGCAGTCATGGTCGTACCGCCTCTCCACGCTTCCATTTCGGGAAGGGATCGGGCAGCGTCTTCCACGCCTTCAGAGGCAGAATGCGCGCATTGGGGTCGCCGACAAGGCATGCATCGAGGACGGCGCGTATTGCTTTTTCATCCATGTCGGAGCCGATGAACACGATCTCCTGTCTGCGGTCGCCATAGACGGCGTGCCAGTTCCGGCCCAGATGCTCGCGCCACGCAGGATCCTGCGGCCATCGTGAATTGGGAATTTCGGCCCACCAGATGCCCATGGCTTCGTGGCGCACCAGAGCGCCGGACTGACTGAGTTCTCCAACCCATTCCGGCCGCGTCGCGAGCCAGAAGTGCCCCTTGGCGCGGATGACGCCAGGCCAGGGCGAATTCAGGAACTTGTGAAACCTGAAGGGATGGAATGGTCGGCGTTCGCGATAGACGAAGCTCCGTACGCCATATTGTTCGGTCTCCGGCTTGTGATCGGAAAAGCCATACAGTTCCTTGAACCAGAGGGGATGCTGCTGAGCTTTCTCATAGTCGAAGCGTTTCGTGTCGAGAACGCGATCGAGCGGCGCAGCGCTCATCGCCGTTTCGACAATATCGACTTCGGGGTTGAGTGAGCGGATGATCTTTCGGGCGGCGTCAATCTGCGCCATGCTTGCCACATCGATCTTGTTGAGAATCACAACGTCGGCAAACTCGATCTGTTCGACCAGAAGATTGACGAGAGGCCGCTGATCTTCCGGCCCAAGCGACTCCCCGCGATCGGCAAGAAAATCGCTCGACGAATAGTCGCGTAGAAGATTGACCGCGTCGACAACCGTTACCATCGTGTCGAGGCGCGCCACATCTCCCAGGGACGCGCCGTCTTCATCGCGGAAGTTGAATGTCGCTGCGACCGGAAGCGGCTCCGAGATTCCGGTTGATTCAATGAGCAGATAGTCGAAACGGCCGTCCTCCGCGAGACGTCTCACTTCGCGCAGCAGATCGTCGCGTAAAGTGCAGCAAATGCAGCCATTTGTCATTTCGACGAGTTGTTCATCGGTCCGCGACAGATTGGCGTCGCCCTCGCGGATGAGATCGGCGTCGATATTTACTTCGCTCATATCGTTTACGATGACGGCGACGCGCCTGCCGCTGCGATTATTGAGAATGTGATTGAGCAGCGTCGTCTTACCTGCGCCCAGAAAGCCCGAGAGCACGGTTGTCGGCAGACGGTTGTCGATGGATGGCGGCAGCATATCTTTCCTCAAAAATCGACGTTGGATCAGAGCTTTGTTGGGTTCGGCGCGTCACCGTAAATCTGTCGTGGATCGAAGACCTTTTCAGTCTCGACAAAGGAGAGCGAAACCGTCATCTCGCCTGGTGCGCCCATTGTGACGGTACGAAAGAAGCAGGAGCGATAGCCGACATGGCAGCTCGCTCCGGGCCCTTCGACGCAGACTCGCAGCCAGATCGCGTCCTGATCGTCGTCGATTCGCATCTCGACGACTCTCTGCACCAGTCCACTTGTCGCGCCCTTTCGCCAGAGGGCGCTGCGGCTTCGGCTCCAGTAGTGCGCCTCGCGCGTCTCGATCGTGCGCCAGAGCGCCTCGGCGTTCATGAATCCAAGCATCAGGACGTCACCCGATCGCACGTCGGTCGTGACGACAGGAATCAATCCGTCCCGGTCGAATTTGGGCGCGAGAAATTCGCCTTCCTCGACAAACTCAACGGAGCTGCGTGCGGCCATCCAGGGCTCTTTGTTCACTCCGGCCCCCTACGATCTCGACCGATCAGCGAAAGAAATTCCTGGCGCGTCGCCTGATCGGTTCGGAAGGCGCCCAGCATCTTGCTGGTGACCATGGACACGCCGGGACGTTTGACGCCGCGCGTGGTCATGCAGTGATGCGCGGCTTCGATGACGACCGCGACCCCGCGCGGCTTCAGCGCTGTGTCGATTGCTACAGCGATCTGCGCCGTGAGGGTCTCTTGTATCTGAAGGCGCCTCGAGAAAGCATCGACAACCGGAGCCAGCTTGCTGATGCCGATGACCCGCCCCGCGGGGAGATAGGCGATGTGCGCCCGGCCGAGGATCGGCACGATATGGTGCTCGCAATGCGACTCGACGCGGATGTCACGAAGCGTGACCATCTCGTCATAGTCGGCTGTCTCCTCGAAGGTCGTTTCGAGAAGCGCGCCCGGGTCCGTCCTGTAGCCCGCGAAGAACTCCTCATAGGCACGCACGACGCGCTGCGGCGTATCGGTCAGGCCTTCACGGTCCGGATCGTCACCGGTCCATTCGATCAAGGTCCGGACGGCCTTCTCTGCCTCTTCGCGACTGGGCCGGGGCCGTGGCCGGGGCCGATGCGCGGGTATGAAGACGGCTTCGTCCATCGCTCTTTGCTCTCGGGGCTTGAGCGACGAGGGCGCGCGCGCAAGCCTTGCATCTGCCGATTTATGTAATGGTATAACATATCATCTACCGATCTGTTCAGAGCCTGTCAATCGCCGAAACCTGCCGCCCGCATTAACGCTGGAACCGTGGAACATTTCCCTCGTAGCCACAGCCACCAGGAGACCCCCGGATGCCCGACATCACAACCTTGAAGCGGCCGCAAACGACATTCGGGAACGGGGCCTGCCCAAAAATTGAAAAGATGTCGGCAAACCGGAACAGAGCATCGC
>CAZJAY010000221.1:0-3353 GCA_964543915.1 uncultured Methylocystis sp.
GGCGTCAGTCGCGCAAATGTCAATGGTCACCATCTCGCCGATCAGGTCTAGGCGCATCTGGTCGGGCTCGTCGCGCAGCAGATCGTCATTTCTGACGAACGAAAACTTTTGCTCGATCAGGGTGGCGGTATTCGCAAGGTTCTGCCGCTGATTGGCGAAGAGCCGTTCTTCGTTTGCAATACGGACGCCTTCTGGATCGACGCCGCCGGCTCCAATATCGATCGGCGTGCGCGCGCCTGGGATCCTGAGAAAATGGATGCGGCCCTGCTGCTTGCGCCGACCGAGGGCAGCGTCGGCGTCGATTGGGCCGGTGATTTCGCCATTGCTGAAGATGGCCGTCTCCTCCGGCCGGACGGACCGCGCCCCTATGTCTATTCGGGCGTTGGCCTTTTGAAGCCGCAACTTTTCGCCGAAGAAACGGCCGAGGTGTTCCGGCTCGCGCCGCTTTTCTTCGCGGCGGCGGCGCGCGGCCGCCTCTATGGCGTTGTGGCCCACGGACTCTGGCTGCATGTCGGCACGATCGAGGCGATCGCGGCGGCGGAGCAGGCTATCGCCGCGCGCGCGGACTGAGGCGTCAATGCGCCGTCCGAATGTTTTCTCCATTCCGCCCGGCGTTTCTTTCCTCGAGACTTTCGTTGACGCTTTTCTTGCCGGCGACATTGTCCCCGGAATCGGGAAAGATTTTTCGCCGCTGGCTTTCGCGCGGACGACCATCTATGTGCCGACGCGCCGCGCCGGGCGCGCGCTGGCGACGCAATTTGCCGGCGCGCTCGGCAATGGCGCCGCGCTGCTGCCCCGCATTACGCCGCTCGGCGAACTCGACGAGAGCGCCGATGCGGCGCTTTTTGCGGCGAATCCGCCGGATTTCGACGAAGCTGCGCCGGCGCCTGTGGCGGAACTGGAGCGTCGACTGTTGCTCGCGCGTCTCATTATTGCATGGGCGCGATCGCTCGAACGGGCGATTGTCGCCTTCGAGCCGGACGGAAAGCCGCAATACGACGTCGACGAACCCTTTCTGGTCGCATCTTCTCCCGCTGGCGCGTATGCGCTGGCGGTAGATCTCGGCGCCTTGATCGACGAACTGCATATTGAGGAAATTCCCGTCGATAATCTGGACGCCATCGTCGACGCCGATTTTGATCGCTACTGGTCGATCACCACGCGTTTTCTCGAGATTGCGCTCCGGCAGTGGCCGGAAATTCTCGCGACGCGAGGTCTTATCGACGCCGTCGTGCGTCAGAAAACGCACATTGATCTTCGTGTTGCGGCATTGGTGGCGGAAGTCGCTGGCTCGCCGACGATTGCGCTGGGCTCGACCGGAACGCAGCCGGCCACCGCGCGTCTGCTCGCGACAATCGCCATGCGCAGCAATGGCGCGGTAATCCTGCCCGGCCTTGATCTCGATATGACGGAGGCCGACTGGGCGCGCGTCGGCGCGACGGATGGCGAACCCGCCTTCAGTCATCCGCAAACAATGTTGAAGCGTCTGCTTGCAACGATGCGCATCACTCGCGCGGAAGTGCGCCAGCTTGGCGAGGCGACGCCGGAGCGCGCTGCGCGTCGTCGCCTTGTCGCCATGGCGATGGCTCCGGTCGAGACGACGTCGGACTGGCGCGCCTTTCGTGCGGCCGAGGACGCTTCTTTTCCCGGCGCGCTTGAAAAGGTTTCGGTGATCGAGGCGCCCGATGAGCGCATCGAGGCGCTGGCGCTCGCGCTTTTCATGCGCGAGACGCTTGAAACGCCGCATCGGACGACGGCGCTCGTCACGCCGGATCGTATGCTCGCGCGCCGCGTGGCCAATGAGCTGCGTCGGTTCGATCTGGTTGTGGACGACTCCGGCGGCGTTTCGCTTGCCGCAACGCCGGCGGGCGAACTGGCCCGACGGATCGCGACGATTATTGATAAGGGATTGACCCCGATCAATTTCGCCGCGCTGCTTTCCCATCCGCTCGCCGCCTTCGGGTGGACGCGCGCCGAAGTCGAGGAGATCGGACCACTCGTCGAGATTGGCGTCCTGCGCCGGCCGGGCGCGGATGCGGGCGGGTGGCGCAGCGCGCTTGCGCGCGCGCGCGCGGAGGCTGCGAATTGGCGGACCCATCCCGCCGTGCGGGCGATAACGGACGCGCAGTGGAACCGGATCGAGACGCTCGTGTGCGAGATCGATGCGATTTGCGCGCCATTCGCCGCGATGCGCGAAGAGCGCGCGCTGGCGCCATGGGCGCGCGCGCATCGCCGCGCCTTCGAAGCGATCGCCGCCGGAGCCGCAGACGACGCCTTTGGCGGCGCATCGACTCTGTTCGATCTTTTCGAACGGCTGGATCGCGCGGAAGCGCCGACCCATTTCGATCCATCCGGCTATGCGGCTTTTTTCGATCGCATCGTTTCGGAAACGACCCTGCGTGGACCCGTGCGCGCGCATCCGCGCCTGAAAATCCTTGGTCCGCTGGAAGCGCGCCTCATCGACGCGGATCGTATTCTGATTGCGGGTCTCGATGAAGGCGTCTGGCCGCCGCAGACCGACACCGGCGCCTTTCTCAACCGATCGATGCGTCAACAGCTCGGACTGACGCCGCCGGAGCGCCGCATTGGACAGAGCGCGCATGATTTCGTCATGGCGATGGGTGCAGAGGAAGTCGTTCTCTCGCGCGCACTCAAGCGCGATGGATCGCCGACTGTTTCGTCGCGTTTTCTTATTCGCCTCGAAGCTCTTTCCAGCTCCGGTTTCAACCCCTGCAAGTCGCGCGGCGCGCACATGTGCGCGCTTGCCGCCGCCCTCGATACGCCGACGAAAGTCGACGCCATCGTGCGCCCGACGCCGCGTCCGCCAGTCGCCTTGCGCCCGCAGCGTCTCAGCGTCACCCGGATCGAACGTTTGCGCCGCGATCCCTATGCGATTTATGCTGAGTATATCCTCGGACTGAAGCCGATGCCGCCGCTCGATGCGCGTATTGGCCCGCGCGAAATGGGTACGGCGATCCACGCCGCGATTGCGGCGTTCGTCACCCGGCATCCGATTGGCGCGCCGCCCGTCGATGGGCGCGCGGAACTAGAGTCGCTGGCGCGCGCGCTGCTCGAACCATTTTTCGCCGAACCGGAATTCGAGACATTCCTGTGGCCGCGCCTTGTCGAAGGGCTCGCGCATGTTTACGCCTTCGAATGTGAGAGGCGCATCGAGGCTGGCCGCATTTTTGTCTAGACCCATGGCGAATGGAAGCTGACGCTCGACTACGGCGCGTCCTTTGTCCTGACGGCCGATGCGGATCGCATCGAGATCGCGAAAAATAGCGCCGCCTGGGTTTTCGATTACAAGACCGGCGCGCCCCCCACACAGGCCATGCAGAAGGCGTTCGACA
>CAZJAY010000222.1:0-3343 GCA_964543915.1 uncultured Methylocystis sp.
GCGCAGGACTGGACCGCCTTTTTGCGTGCGCGCGCGATGGAGCTCGCGCCGGACGGCAGGCTTCTGACCATGTTCGTCGCCAGGGATCCTTCGGGGGCCGGCTGGACTCCGTTTTGGGATCTCCTGTGGCGCGTCCTTCAGGACATGGCGAGCGAGGGTCTTTTCACCAGCGAAATCCTGACCGCCATCTCATTGCCGGTCGGCGCCCGCGTGCTGGACGATGTCAAAGCGCCCTTCGACGCTTCCGGGCGCTTTGCGGGACTGTGCGTCGAGCGCCTCGAAATGATTGAGGGGCCGGATCCGTTCTTCGAGGATTTTCGCAGGACGGGGGACGCGGGAACCTTCGGCGAAAAATGGGCGAATATGGCGCGCGCCGTGATCGCGCCAATCATTTCCGGTGTCTTCGCGCGCAGCGGGACAAATCCCGACCTCATGGACGAGGCCTTCAGACGCTTTGCCGCAGCCATGGCCGCGAACCCGTTCCGGATCGAACATCATCTCGCCCTCGTTATCCTGCGAAAAGATGCAGTTTGACCATACCTCTCGCGCGGAAGAGCGCCCGTCACGCAGATCAAGTCGTCGTGAGCCATAGCACGATGAAAATGATAATCAGGCCGATCGCCGCTGCAAGCGCGAGGGTCATCCACCTGACAAACAAAAGGCGATCTGGCGATGTCGCCCGCCGCGCCAGCCTGCGAACAAAAAGCCAGAGCAGGAATAGCGCGACAAGACAGATGTAGATCGAAATCAGCCCGGTAATCTGCGCAGTATAGGACGCAGGGTCTTCATGCGCAGGCGCGCCATTGAAAATCGCGCTGACAAGCTTGCCCACCGAAACCATGGGATAACCTCTCTCCCGCCGGGCACGACCGTCATCTGCGTGCGGCGCATCGATCCACGGCAAGCGGGCTCAGTCCGCTCTCGGCGACCCGACGCCACTGGCCGCCTGCCACGGCTTCATAGACAAGACTGTCGCCGTCGAGATCGCCCGACCGGATAAGGTGGAGCAGGTCGGTCTCAGATATTGGTCCAAGCGTTGCGCCATCGTTCTCGAAATACCAGAGCCTTTCGCGATGCGCCTGCGCGGGCGACGCATTATCGCCCGCAACATCGACGGCCGCCGGCGCGACCCCGACAGCGCTGTCCCGATCGTCTTCCGGCGCGCCAAACAGAATAGCCCGCATTTTGTCGCGGCCCACAGCGCCCTCAATCTCCAGATAGGCGAAAAAGGGCAGCAAGGCGAAAAACAGGATCACGCAGATCAGGACGATGCCGGAAAATTTCGTTTGCTCCAGCGCCGGATGACCTTCCATCAAAGCTTCCGCAAATGTCTTGCCGTGATACATGCCGATCAGCGCTTCCTCGACGATGCGGAAGACAAACAGCAACAGAGAAAAAATCTCCGATTTGAAAACAATCACGTAAATAAGCGGCTTGTGCCGGAAGGAATCGCCAAGACGCAGCTCCTGCCCGACCAGAACAACTTTGGAAAGCGCGAGGGCGTTCAGGAAAGAAAAGCCGATGCGCGCCGCAAGACCGCTCTCATGCAGGAGCAGGCTCCGGTGAATCGCGAACAGACTGAGCAACGTGCCAAGATAGAGCGCGATGCCGAGCACACGTTTCATCGTATGCGCCACGCGCCCGCCGAGACGCTGCAATTGTTCATACGCCATGCCCGTCATTCTCCCGATTCGTCGACCCGCGCCCTATCGATCTTTAACGGGACCGACAGGGCTTCGAAAGGCGTCGACGCGGAAAACGCGACAAAGCAGAGCGTCAGGCCGCCGCTGCCAGTTGATCGACAGCCGGCGCCGCACGCGTCGCCGCGCGCACCCGCCCCTCGGCGCCGGCAAAGGCGCCGGACACAAGCTCAAGTCCAAGAAAGCGCGCCCGTTCAACCGGACCTGGCATGGTAAGCCTTTCGGTGAAGCGGCTTTCAAAGCCAAAGCGGCTGTAATAGGGCGCATCCCCCACGAGCAGAACAGCGGCATGGCCCAGCGATTCGGCGCGCGCAAGCGCCGTTCGCATAAGCACCCCACCGACGCCCGCCGCGCGCGCCGAAGCCGCAACCGCCAACGGTCCCAAAAGCAATGCGGGACGTCGGCCGCCAGCAAAAACAGGCCACAAACGGATTGTGCCAATCAGGCAGGCGTCGCGATCGACTGCGACCAGCGCGAGACCCGCCGCTGGCGCACGTCCGGCGCGCAGCCGTTCGCTGGTCTTGAGGAAGCGCGCCGGTCCAAAAGCCGCGTCGAGCAGCGATTCACGCGCCGCGATATCCGTCGCTTTTTCCTCGCGGATGAAAAAGCCGCCCGGATTTTCCGTTGACGCGCGAACGCGCTCATCGACAGGCGCCCGCACAGCGTGCGCGGCATGCAGGGAAACAAAGGCCATCTGCGCCTCCATAAACGAAGGACAAGCGACCCTCGCGCAGGAACGCTCTCACCGAGCGCCCGCCGGACGGGACAGGGAAAATGAGGGGAAAGGCCCCCGCCTCGACGGGCGGAGGCGTTTTTCGTCAGATAACGAAGGTTTCCAGCGGTGGAAAGCCATTGAAGCCGACCGCCGAATAGGTTGTCGTATAGGCTCCCGTTCCCTCGATCAGAACCTTCGCGCCGATTTCAAGCGAGATCGGCAATTCCTACGGCTGCTTCTCGTAGAGCACGTCAACCGAATCGCAGGTCGGACCAGCGACGACGCAGGGCGAGGTCGGACCGCCGTCGGCGTCCGTCCGGATCGGGTAGCGGATCATTTCGTCGATCGTCTCGGCGAGACCGTTGAACTTGCCGATATCGAGATAAACCCAGCGCAGTTCGTTTTCCGCTTCTGACTTTTTCGAGATCAGCACAACTTCCGCTTCGATCACGCCTGCTCCGCCAACCATGCCGCGGCCCGGCTCAATGATCGTCTCGGGAATGCGATTGCCGAAATGCTTCGAAAGCGCGCGGAAAATCGCATTGCCGTAAGCCTTCACCGCCGGCACGTTTTTCAGATATTTCGTCGGAAATCCGCCGCCGAGATTGACCATCTGAAGCGTGATTCCGCGCTCCGCGAGATCGCGGAAGATATCGGCGGCCGACTTCAGCGCCGCATCCCACATCTTCGGATTGGTCTGCTGGGAGCCGACATGGAAGGATACGCCATGGGCGGAAAGGCCCAGACGATGCGCATGTTCGAGGACGCCCGTCGCCATCTCCGGCGCGCAGCCGAACTTGCGCGAGAGCGGCCATTCGGCCCCTGAGCCGTCACAGAGAATGCGGCAGAAAACCCGCGAGCCTGGCGCGACGCGCGCAATCAACTCGACTTCGACTTCGCTAACGACATCGAAAAGACTAATGCCGAG
>CAZJAY010000223.1:0-3332 GCA_964543915.1 uncultured Methylocystis sp.
GTCATTCTTGCCGCGCTGACGGCGCTGGGCCTTTTCGATCTGCTGCAACGCGAACATTCGGTTTTGCTTAACTATCCGATCACCGCGCATCTGCGCTTTATCCTCGAAGAGGTCCGCCCGGAAATCCGTCAGTATTTCGTCGAGGACGACAACAGCGGTTACCCCTTCAGTCGCAACAAACGCTCAATCGTCTACCAGCGCGCGAAGCGGAATCTCGATAAAAGGCCGTTCGGGACGCAACTCGACGTTTATTCCGAGGGCTTCGAATGGATGAACCAGTCTCTCGCGCCGCGTGCGGTTAACGGACACGATTTCCGCACCCGCATCGGCGGACCGGCATGCGCCCGGCCCTACGACGCCTCAATCTTCAATATCTCGGCGATGAGCTTCGGCGCGTTGAGCGCCAATGCGATCCTTGCACTGAACGCAGGCGCGAAGCGCGGGGCTTTCGCACATAATACCGGCGAAGGCGGCATCTCGCCCTATCATCGCGCAAATGGCGGCGACATCATTTGGGAAATCGGCTCGGGCTATTATGGCTGCCGCACGCAGGATGGCCGTTTTGATCCGAACCAATTCGCCGCGATCGCAACGCTCGACCAGATCAGGATGATCGAAATCAAACTGAGTCAGGGCGCGAAGCCGGGCCATGGCGGGCTCTTGCCAGGCGCAAAGGTCAGCGCCGAAATAGCAGCGATCCGGGGCGTCGAGGCAGGACGCGATTGCGTGTCTCCGGCGGCGCACGCCGCCTTTTCGACGCCGGTCGAACTTCACGGATTTATTGATCGGCTGCGCACGCATTCAGGCGGCAAGCCTGTCCGCGTCAAGCTCTGCATTGGCCAGCCGCATGAGTTTTTCGCAATATGCAAGGCGATGGTCGCGACGGGCCTGCTACCGGACTTCATCACGATTGACGGGAAGGAAGGCGGGACCGGATCGGCGCCGCTCGAATTTATGGATCACATCGGCATGCCCATGCGCGACGCGATTGCTCTCGCACATCACACGCTGATCGGCGTCGATCTACGTCGCCACATTCGCCTCGCAGCCTCGGGCAAGATCACAACGGCCTTCGATATCGCGCGCGCCTGCGCGCTCGGGGCCGACTGGTGCTACAGCGCGCGGGGTTTTATGTTCGCGCTCGGCTGCATTCAATCGCTGAAGTGCCACACAGACCGCTGTCCAACCGGCGTCGCGACGCAGGACCCGGCGCGGGCGCGGGCGCTCGTTCCCGAACTCAAGGCGGAGCGCGTGTTCAACTATCATCAATCAACCCTTGCAGCGCTTGCGGAGCTGGTGGCGGCAGCGGGCGTCTCGCATCCCCTCGAATTGCGTGCCAACGATTTCCGGGTCCGTCTTTCCGAAAAGCGGATCTCTTCCTTTGCGGACCTCTATCCCGAGCCGGCGACCGGCGCATTTCTGAACGGCGTCGTTCCGGAGAACTACGCGCGGGATTGGCTTGAGGCGCAAGCAGAGAGTTTCAGACCTGCGTCGCCGTGCCTTCAGGACAGGCGAACTTCAACGCCTCAGGGAGAGTAATGCCAATGAAGACCAGCAAGATCGCCAAACGTATGCTGACGACCCTTTTCGCCCTCGCGTGGGCTTTTTCAGCCAATGCGCAACAACGCGGATATTCCGGGCTGACGGCGGCGGACATCGCTGACGAACAGGAGGCCTGCGCCGCTGACGCCGAGCGTTTTTGCGGCGGCAACGTGACCTTTCTGTTCGAGATGGAAAGCTGCCTCTCGCGTTACATCTCGAAAATAAGCAAGGAGTGCCGCTCGTATATTCGGACCACGGATTTTCGCCAGTATCACACCGAAAATCCGTTCGATTGACGAAGCGACCGGCGACTCATCGCATCACGCACCGGATCCGGGCGTATTCGTTTTCCTTGACGCCAGATTCACCCGTAAGGAGCGTCATGTATTGGCTTGGCACGCCGCACATGACGCTTTCAGCCCGCTGACGAATGACCGCACGCGCGGTTTGCTCGTTACAGGCGTCGCGCGTGACGGACATTGCGCAAATGTAGATGACAATAAGCATGACCAACGCTCCCTCGTCGCCCTGCCATCGCTGCGGCCCGACAAGCTCAGACTGCGGTTTTATTCGAGCGTAAGACCCCGGACGGGCGTTGCGACCCGAAAAAGCGCCAATTCCCGCTTTATTCCGGCCAGATGGTCATAGCTGCGCCGTCCGACCCGACGGCGGCGGCTGATTGCTCCCGCGCCAACAGCATCGCCTTGCGCGCCGCCCCCCAGCGATAGCCCGACAGATCGCCGTCCGCCCGAATAACCCGGTGGCAGGGAACGATTACAGCGACCGGATTGGCGGCGCAGGCGCCCGCAACCGCCCGAGACGCGCCGGGCGCCCCGATCTTTCGGGCGATATCCCGATAGGTAACCGTTTCGCCCGGCCGTATCCCGGTCAGCGCGCGCCAGACACGCAGCTGAAAGGACGTGCCACGTAAATCGAGTGGGACCGGTCGTCGCGCATGCCTCCCTTCCACCGCCGCCAGCACATTTCTCGCGTCGCGCTCGAAATCTTCGTCGGGCGGATCGATTGTCTCGCAACGGAAACGCCGCCGGAATTCTTGCTGCAACGCATCGGCGTCTTCGCCCGGGAACAAGCCTGAGAGACCACGCGGCGAGAAGGCGATCAGAATGAGGCCCAATGCGCTCGGCCGACAGCCGGCGCGCAACGGGCCACGCTCTCCATCTCCGCGAGGATTCACCATTATTTCCGCCCCTGCTGCATATCGCGGGCCGGTTGGCGGCGGCCCGATAGTTTCAATCCTCTCCGTCAAGCGCAGCCAACTCGGTTTCCGAGAAGAGCCGGGAGCGAGTCAGGAAACGCGCGCCTGTTCCGTTGTCGAGCGAGAACATCCCCCCCTGTCCCGGCACGACGTCGATGACAAGTTGCGTATGGCGCCAGTACTCGAACTGCGCCGCGCCGATATAAAAAGGCGCGCCGCCAATTTCACCGAGACACACGTCATTATCCCCGATGGGAAACTCGTCGCGCGGATAACTCATGGGAGCGGAGCCGTCGAAGCATCCGCCCGACTGGTGAAAAAGGATCTCGCCATGCGACGCGCGCAGACGCGAAATTCTCGCTCCAGCTGCTGGCGTTGCGAGAACGCTCGCGTGTCGCATAAGTAAAACCCGAGCTTTTGCGGGCTGTATCTCACGAGCATGTTTTTGGTCTGCTGATAGTGGTTCAGCATCATCTTGTGGGTCTCACGACCAATGCCGGATTGCTTGTTACCGCCAAACGCCGCATGGGCGGGATAGGCATGGTAGCAATTGGTCCAGACGCGCCCCGCCAGA
>CAZJAY010000224.1:0-3319 GCA_964543915.1 uncultured Methylocystis sp.
GCAAGATCCGCTATCTCATCTACTGCTACGAGGGACATGATTTCGAGAGCTGGTTCCGGGACAGCGATAGTTTCGAACGGCAGGCAGTCGGAGCGGAAATTCTGTGTCCGTTATGCGGTTCGATGCAGGTGACGCGGGGCGTCATGTCACCCCACGTCGCCCGCGAACGCGAAGGCGAAACGGATGCGCAACGGCTTCGCCTCGCGCGACGCGCCTTGCGCGACAGCCTGATCGCCGGAACCGAGGACGTCGGCGCACGGTTTCCGGAAGAAGCGCGTCGAATCGAGTTCGGCGAGGCGAAACGCCGGCCGATCAGGGGCGTCGCCACAATCGACGAGGCGCGCGCGCTGCTTGATGATGGCGTGGCCATCTTTCCGCTTCCGGACGATCCGGCCCAGGGCCATTAATCGATAATTTCGCGCAGTGCGGCCTCGCCCAACGCAGGAGGCAAGCGTAGGTGAATTCGAAACCCTTTTATTTTCAATGAAAAATAAGCCCATAGCGAAATTTTGTGATCTTGAATTTTTATGCTAGTGAATTCGGTGTCCGCTGGGAGTTGGGCTTGACAAGGGCCGAGCCTCCAAGTGAGACTAAATGTCGCAGCGTTGCTGCGAAACATGAATGCCTTTTGCAGGCCTAAACAATCAACTGGGAGGGAAATATGGGTTGGCTCGTTCCCGCAGCTATGCTCGCCATGGTCGTCATCGCCGCTGTGACCCTGACGCGCCTCTGATCCATCGGATCAGCGGTTGACCGGCGTCCTTGATCCGGCGCCGTTCAGGGGCGTTTTCCTCCGATCATATCGGAGGGATGATCCGGGAGGCAAAACTCTCGCAGATGGCGCCCATAGAGACCGTTTTCAAAGACCGTCAGCGTCAAAGCGCTGGCGGTCTTTTTTGCTTTTCGGCGTTTCTCTCTTTCCGGGGCCTCGCCAGCCGGACGGAAATCGCTAATCCTTCAGCGCTTCCTGCCGATCGCAGCGAATAACCGAGAGGGCGCTGCGCGCGCGCTCGAAATCCGAAGCGCGTTTCGACAAAGATCTTGCAAGCATGAAGCCCCTCAGGGTTGGCGCGACAATCCGCACCTCTTGCGGAACCGCGCCCTCGGCGTCGGCGGCGGCGAGCGCCTCAATCTGACGCGCGTCGCCAATCACGATATCCACCTTGCCCTTGATCGCCGAACGATCCGTCAGAGCATGGAAAACGCGCCCGCCTGACGCATGAAAGGAGAATGCGACGAGGTCGTCGCCCGATACAGGCGCGCGGACATGAAGAAGACCTTTCGACAGATCGAAGATACAGGCCGCCTCCACAAATCCCGGATCTTCGAACGGCAGCAGCTGGGCGTCCGGCGTGGGCGCAGGCAGATAAAACAGGGCTCCGTCGACGCCGGCGGCGCGCGCATAGGCCGAAAGCCGGGCGTAGGCGTCGCTCGGGGCCAATGCGGGCATGGTCAGCACCGATACGATATGAACGATCGCCTCAACCAGCAAAGTCGCCAGGGCCCACGGCAGATAGTCGATCAGTCGATCGGAGGCGGTCAGGCGCATTTCAGTTTCACGATCCGTGGAAAGGTTGCCGGGTCTGGTTGCGTATCCGGCGCGAAACCCGTGTCATAGAGGCGCAGGATCAGAATGAATGGTCCGGCGTCGCCCGACGATAGCCAGTTCCCCGGCTCAACTGTCCGCGAAATTTCCAGTACGAATCCGCCGCCTTCGCGTCGCAGAATATCCGCCGAGGAATATTCGTAACGTCCGGAGGGATTGGCGATCAGACCGCCGGCCGGGGTGGAGAGGCCCAACGTCCAGAATCGGGCTGGCGGCGTCGGTGCGAGGACCCGATAACGACAGCGGCCATCGAGCTTTTCGCCAAGCGAGTCGCGCGCAGCGACAAAGGCCAGTCCCTGCTCCTTCCCCAGCGGCGTTTCGCCGGAACGCGCGACAACGGCCCGCGCATAGGGATCGATCTCCATGCCGCCGACGCCGGGCCACGCCTTCCATGGACCAACCTCGACCGCATCAAAACCATAGCCAAGATCGAGCGCATAAACGGTCGCGGCGAGACCAAGCGCGAGACCAAGCGTCATGACAATGGCTGCGCGCACGTAAAGCGCGTTGGATTTAAAGGAAGCCGCCATGACTGAAGACCTCATGGACGCGGGGCCGCAGCGATTGCGGCGGTCCCGTCTTCGAGGTCGCCCCGTCGATCAACGGCGCCCGGTCGCATTGCGTCAGGTTTGCCGCCCGGCGCGGGCGTCTCAATCATGTGAATCTTTTTCTGGATCGACTCGAGCGCCTGGAGCGCTCCTTTCGACAAAGTGCCCGGCCGCAATGGCGCATTCTGCGTCGGCGCATTTTCCGCGGCGGCGGCGACCGTCGCGGTCGACGGCGCGCTTTTGAAGCCGACAATAGGCTTGAGCGGCACGCCCTGATGGGCGTACGCCATCACATCATGCCAAGTTCCTGCGGGGAGCGTGCCGCCGGTCATGTTGTTCATCGGATCATTATCGTCGTTGCCATACCAGACGCAGCCGCCCATCGTTCCGCTGTAGCCGCAAAACCACGCGTCCTTGTAGCCGTTGGTGGTCCCCGTCTTGCCGATGACGTCAATGCCCTCAAGCTGCGCGCGCCGCGCCGTACCCTCGTCGACCACGCGTTTCATCATTGAAGCAAGTTCGACAACCTTGTCGGGGGGCAGCACCTGTTGCTGCGGCGGGGCGTCGCGATCATGGCGGTAAACGACAGCGCCCTGGCTGTCACGGATCTCGATCGTCGCGTGCGGCGGCGTGCGCTTGCCGCCGTTGACGAAAGCGGCGTAGGCGGCGGAATGTTCGAGCAGGATCACGCCGCTCTGTCCGACAGGCAACGACGGCGTATCTTCAAGCGGGGTTGTGATGCCCAGTTTCCGACAGGTTTCCATAATGCGTTTACGGCCGAGGCGCGAGTCGCCGTTGCCGATGGCGATGGAAAGTTTGATGGCGATCGTATTGAGCGATTTGGCCAGCGCCATCGACAAGGGCAGCGAGCCGGCGTAGCCGCCGCTGTAATTGTGCACGCAATAATTGCCGATGCAGACGGGCGAGTCGACGACAACCGTCGTCGGCTTGAACTTACCGGTCATAAGCGCCGTAAGATAAACATAGGGCTTGAAGGAGGAACCCGGCTGCCGTAGCGCGTCCGTCGCCCGATTGAACTGGCTCGCGCCATAATCGCGCCCGCCAACAATCGCCCTTACGGCGCCGTCCGGCTCCATGACCACCATCGCGCTCTGCTTCACGCGGAAGGCCCGGCCCTGCTCGCGCAGATTTTTCTCGATGACTT
>CAZJAY010000225.1:0-3299 GCA_964543915.1 uncultured Methylocystis sp.
CGACACGGTCGACTCGAAGGACTTCAAGAAGGTCGTGGACGCCTGCACGCTGTGCGACATGTGCTTCCTGACCAAATGCCCCTATGTGCCGCCGCATGAATTCAATCTCGATTTCCCGCATCTCATGCTGCGCTATCGCGCCGTCGAGGCAAAGAAAAACGGCGTGCCGGCGGCGGATCGGCAACTCGCCGAAACCGATCGCAACGGCAAGCTGGCGACGCTGATCGCAGGCGCCGCCAACTGGGCGACGCGTCGCGACAACACGACAATGCGCGGGCTGATGGAAAAGACCGCCGGCATTGATCGCAACGCGGCATTGCCGACCTACGCGACGCAGACGCTTGAGAAACGCGCCGCGGCCAATCCGCCGGCCCGTGATCCTGACGCGCCGGCGCGCGAGCGCAAGGCCGTGCTCTATGCGACCTGCTATGGCGATTACAATGATGCGTCGATTGGCGTTGCGGCCCTTCAGGTGCTGGCGAAAAACGGCGTCGAGACGCAGGTCGTTCACCCGCATTGCTGCGGCATGCCGAAGCTCGAACTGGGGCTGATCGACGAAGTCGCGGACGCAGCCCGCAAGGTCGCCGCCGCTTTCGCGCCCTATATCGATGCGGGTTACGATATTGTCGCGCCGGTGCCGTCGTGCGCTCTGATGTTGAAGTTTGAATGGCCGCTCATCCTGCCCAATGACGAGAGCGTGAAGAAACTTTCGAAGGCGACCTTCGATCTTTCGGAATACATCGTCGATATCTCCCGCAAGGAAGGTCTGGCCGCCGGCATGGCCCCGGTCGAGGGCGGCGTGGCGTTTCATGTCGCCTGTCATTCGCGGGCGCAGAACATCGGCCAGAAGGGTGCGGAGCTTTTGAATCTGATCCCGCAGGCGGATGTCGATGTCGTTGAGCGTTGCTCCGGCCATGGCGGCGCCTGGGGTTATCGCAAGGACAATTTCGACGTCTCCATGAAGGTCGGCAAGCCGGCTGCGCGCCAGCTCAACAATGCCGGGAAGAGGCACGTCGTTTCCGAATGTCCGCTCGCCGGTCTGCATATCGAGCAGGAAATCGAGACGCTCGGGGCAGATAAACCAAAACCGGAGCGCGTCGGTCACCCGATTGTATTGATGGCGCGCGCCTACGGTTTTTGAGTAGGCGCGGAGGAACCGGGCTTTAAAACAGAGGCAGGAGACAAAGAATGACGAACCGTCACGAACTCACCGCCGCCGACATTCTTCCCTGGGCCGATTATGCGAAGGATCGCGCCGAACACCGTCGCCGTATTACGACGCTCAAGCGCCATCGGCGCATTGAGGTTGGTCCCTATGTGACATTTTATTTCGAAAGCTTCGATACGATGTGGCTTCAGGTGCAGGAGATGCTGCACATCGAGAAAGGCGGCCCGGACCAGATCCCCGAAGAGCTTGCGGCCTATAATCCGCTAATCCCGAAGGGGCGCGAACTCTGTGCGACATTCATGATCGAAATCGATGACCCGCTGCGGCGCAGTCGTGTGCTGGCCCAGCTGGGAGGAATTGAGGAAACGTCCTTTTTCGAGGTCGACGGCCACCGGATCGCCGGCAAGGCGGAAGCTGACCAGGATCGCACCACCGCCGACGGCAAGGCGAGTTCGGTGCAGTTCGTGCATTTCCATTTCAACGATGAACAGGCGAAGGCGTTTAAAACACCGAACGCCCGCGCGATCCTTGGCCTGACGCACCCGAATTACAGCCATATGGCGGTGCTGTCAGAGGCGACGCGCCTCGCGCTTGCGGCGGATCTGGATTGAGGCGTTCGGGTCGGCCCGGTCTCACCCAATATCCACGCCCTCGAATTCCGAATCCCACGCATGAAGCGGCGTGTAGCGCGCAAATTTCTTTGCGTGATGGCGCTGCATGCGGTCGAGCACATTGGAGAGAAAGGCGACGCCTTCCTCAAGAAACGGCCCCTTGTTGAGCATGACGCAATCGGCCTGCTGCGACATGGCGGCGTCGGTGGTCTCGGGCCGGTTCATCACGCCTTCCTTCACGAACTGGTTCAGCACTTCCGTCGCCCAAATCACGGGCGTATGCGCGGCCTCGCATAGCCAGAGGATTTCTTCCTGAATTTCCGAAAGCCGGGCGAAGCCCAGCTCGACCGCGAGATCGCCACGCGCGATCATGACGGCGGTCGGGTTGCGGCTCGCCGCCTGGAGGATGAGGCGTGGCAGGTTGGCCACGGCGAGCGGCGTCTCGATTTTCAGCACCAGCGCCTGGGGCGGCGCATCGCCGCGTCGCGCCGAAAGATGCGCCTGCAGCAGCTCGACGTCTTCGGGGCGGCGTACGAAGGAAAAGCCGACGAGATCGGCGTGAACGGCGATGAAATCGAGATCCCGGAAATCCTTGTCCGTCAGCACCGGGAGGCCGCGTCCGAGGGGCGGGAAGCTCACGCCCTTGTCGGGCTTGAGCGAGATTCCTTTCGCCCGCGCGGCGCAGATTTCGAGTTCGGCATGGCCTTTCCCGGTCGCGACCACGCGCGCCTGCGCCCGTCCGTCGTCAAGCGCGATCATATCGCCGACCGACAGTTCGTCGATGAGATCGGGAAAATTGATCGAGAAAGACGGGCGTTCGCCCTTCGCTGTTTTGGCGTCGCGAAGGAGCATGATCTGATCGCCGGCGAAAATCCTGCAGGGTTTGGGGCCCAGGACGCGCGTGATCCGACATTTCGGGCCGCTGATGTCCATCAACACGGGACAGCGTCTCCCGTGGCGTTTTTCGGCGGCGCGAAGATTGGCGATCATCCGGGCCCAGATCGCGTCGTCGTCATGGCCGCAATTGATCCGCGCACAATTCATGCCGGAAGCCATGAGCCGATTGACCAGTTCCGGATCGTCTGCCGCCGCGACGGGCAGGGTCACGAGAATGCGCGGTCGAAAGCGTTGCAGCGCCGGACCGAATATGCGCGCCGAGGCGGTTTCGATGGCGCGATCCCCGGCAGTCATATCCGAAACGGAAGGATAGGGGGGCGCGCCGTCGCCGGACAGCCGCGCGAGGGTTGCGAGCAGGGCGTCCAGCGCCGGCAGGACCCGCGCCTCGCTGCGCCCCAGCGACGACAGTCCATGCGCCGCCAGCGTCCGCTGGAGCGGTTCGAGATCGTGTCGCCTGAGTGCGAGGTAATGCGCTAGATTGGCGGGATCGACGCCGGAGCCAACTGTTGTATTGGCGAGGTTCCAGCGACCGACCAACGCCGCGCCTGCGCGCGCAACCCCGTCGCGCAACTTCTCGACCCTGTCGCGCAGGGCGATCAGCTCGGGCTCGGGCGAATTGTTTA
>CAZJAY010000226.1:0-3293 GCA_964543915.1 uncultured Methylocystis sp.
CGCCGAGCAGAACGAACCCCCGCGCCAGACTGCGGTAGGCGTTTATGCGACGCTCGAAAACGTCGTCCACGGCTCGGTCCACCCGCGGGGCGTGGGCGAATTCACCCTCCCCGGCCTGCTCAAGGTGACCCTGCGCAAGGTTCCGGCGCGCAAGGCCGGCACGCTGGTGCGTAATCCCGCCACGGGCGAGATGGTCAAGGGCGCGGCCAAGCCGGCGAGCGTGCGCGTCAAGATCCGCGCGCTGTCGAAGCTCAAGAACGCGGCGACGCCCTGATCTTTTCCGGATTTTATGTCGGAAACCGAAACCCTGAAGCGACGCCGGCCCGGCGTCGCTTTTTTGTGCGGCGGCCAGATTTCCGCCGCGCGTTTCTGCTTGTGCGGCCTTGTTTGTGACCGACGCATTCGCGCATAAGGCTTGCGGCTCGGCGCGCATCATCGGCGCGCGCAGGTTCGATGCGAGGCGACAGAATGCGCAGCAGGATTTTCATTGACGGCGACGCCGGCACCACCGGGCTTGGCATTCGCGACCGACTCGCGGGTCGCGCGGATATCGAGATCGTCGCGATTCCGTCGGAACGTCGCAAGGATGCGTCCGTAAAACGCGACATTCTCGCCAGCGTCGATTTCGCCATTCTCTGCCTGCCGGACGACGCCGCGATTGAAACCGTCGCGCTGTGCGACGCGCTCGGCGCGCAATCGCCGCGCGTCCTTGACGCCTCAACGGCGCACCGTGTCGCGCCCGGCTGGGTTTATGGCTTTCCGGAACTCTGCGCCGGACAGGCGGCGACGATCGCCGGCGCGACGCGGGTCGCCAATGTCGGCTGTTACGCAACCGGCGCCATTGCGCTCATCCGACCGCTCATCGACGCCGGCCTTCTTTCGCCGATCCAGAATCTCTCGATCAACGCCGTGTCCGGCTATTCGGGCGGCGGCCGACAGATGATCGAAGCCTATGAAAAGGGGACAGCGCCGGCGTTCGAACTTTATGCGCTCGGCCTCGAGCACAAGCATATTCCGGAGATGATGCGCTACGCAGGTCTGACGGCGCGACCGCTCTTCGTTCCCTCGGTCGGGAACTTCCGTCAGGGAATGCTGGTCTCGATCCCGCTCGCGCTTGATGCGCTTCCCGGCCGACCGACGTCGGCGGATATCGCGGCGGTCTACGCGCGCCACTACGCGGCGGCGCCGCATGTGCGGGCGATGTCCGCGTCGACGATCGGACGGCTCGACGCGCAGGCGCTCAGCGGATCCGACGACATGGAGATTTTCGTTTGCGGCAACGCCGCGCATGCCCACGCCGTATTGGTCGCCCGGCTCGACAATCTCGGCAAGGGCGCGTCTGGCGCGGCGGTCCAGAACCTTGATCTCATGATGACCGGCGCGCGCTGAGCGCGCCGGCGCAAGTTGTGGAGCGGGCGCCGCGATTTATTCCGCGTAGGCTGTGACGCCCTCGGGCAGCTTCGAGGCGACATCCTCGTACCGGCTGGTGCGCTTGCCCATCATCGCCTCGAAAGCCTCATGGACCTCGGCGACGGAGCGCGTCTTCAGATGACGCCCTTGCTGCTCGTAGAAGATGGGTCTGTTGGCGCGCGCGGGACGCGGCAACAGCGCGGCCGCCGAAACATGCGGCGCTTCATCCATGGTCTTCATAAAACGCTCGGCGTCGTCCGGACCGAGGAAGTGGATCAGATAGGTCTCGCCGGGCGTCAGCGGTCGGCCAATTTTTTCGGCGATCTTGGCGCCGTCCTTCTTCAGCATTTCCGCAGCGAGCGCGGCCGAGAGATAGGGATCGTTACGCAGACCAAGAATTTTCGCGCGCTGTTGCGGCGTCACGCGCTCATCGCCCGCGATTGCGCGGGCTTCCTGCTCGCGGCCGTAACGCCCGCCGAACGTGCGCAGTGCCTGGAGCCACGTGCGCTCGACGAACTGAAACAGACCGCTGGCGGAAGAGGTTCGGGCCTTCGCGCGGGTGATGAAATTGGATTCCTTGTCGGCGATCGCCATCAGCAGCGCCGGATCCATTTCCGTCGTCTGGGCGGCTTTCACCACATGTTCGACGATCGACTGATGCACCTTGACCGGACCAAAGCGCAGGACGCCGGGTTGATCCGCGTCGGCCTGCGCCTGGGCGTTGAGGCGATGCGACCATGTCCGCGCCGCCTGATCGAGCGAGAAATCGGAATCGAGCGCGGTTTCCTCATCGACGCCGCCTTTCGCCATCGCGAGGATCGCGCCGACTCCGCGCGCGCGGGCGACACGGGAGCCGCGCTCGGCATAGGGCGCGTTCTCTTCTGTCGCGAAGGTGAAAGCCGCCGCGGCCACAACGGAAAGCATGCCGGCGACAAAGACCGTGCGCAGCGCGACAGGCAGATTGCGGTCGTCCAGAAACAGCGGCCAGCCGTCGCGCAGGCGGTTGACGAAGCCCAGGCCCGGCAGCAGACGTCCGCTCAGGGCGTTCGTACGATTTTGGGGCAGAAGGGTGATATCGGACATGCGGCGCGGTTTTCCCGTTCATATTGAAGACTTGACGTAAGTCTAGGCAACGGGAACGGCAAAAGATCGACGCGCGGCGCCGCCGCTTCGCCACAATCCGGCACGCCGCCAATTCCGGCGGGGCCGCGAAATCCGGGCGATGCGGGGGTATGGAGACGCGGCGGCGGCGAGCGGCGCCTTATTTGCGCCACGGCCCGCGCGCCGGAGCGCACGGGCCGTCATAACAATCGGGAATCAAAAGGATCAGAGCGCGAATTTCGACAGCATCGCCTGCAACAGGTGATACTCGGCCGCTGCGACGGGCGTCGTCCGGGACAGGAAATCGACCGGCTTGCCGTCCTCAAGACCATAATCGGCGATGCGCTGAACCTTGCGCGATTTATCGAAATAGACCGCGACAACGCGCTGATCCGCGACATTGGCCTGCATGAAGGCGAGCGAACGCTCCAGCCGCTGGCTGACGTAATACCACGCGTCGCCACCCACGGTGGAGGTCGTCGACGGCGTGCCCAGGATTGAGAGAACCTGCTGGGCGTCCATGCCGGTCTTGACCTGCGTCACGCGCCGAGGCTCCATGACCGCGCCACGATTAACGACGCCGTCGTAGCCAAGACAGCCAGCGAGCGCTAGGCCGGCGACCAGCGCCGCCGCGAGGCGCGGTCCGGTTCTACGGCCGCAAACTTCTGAAAAGACGCGCATTGATTGCGCCATCGCCTACTCTCCAACCCGCCGGCGCGCCAATGACGCGCGCGTTACTATTAAAATCTAGACGGGCTGCGGTAAACATCGAATAAATCGAA
>CAZJAY010000227.1:0-3286 GCA_964543915.1 uncultured Methylocystis sp.
GAATTGATCACGCCGCCGCCGGTATAGAAAACAGGGCGCTTCGCGGCTGCCATCATATGAACCGCCGTGCGGAACGCCTCCAAGTCCGCATCGAGGCGCGGATGATAGGTTTTGTGGCCGACGCCTGCGGGGGCCGTGTAGACGCCGCGCGCGAATTGCACATCCTTGGGGATGTCGATGACGACCGGCCCGGGACGCCCGCTCATGGCGACGTAGAAAGCCTCATGCAGAATACGGGGCAAATCAGCGACGTTTTTGACGAGATAATTATGTTTGGTGCAATGGCGGGTGATGCCGACCGTATCGCATTCCTGAAAGGCGTCGGAGCCAATGAGATGCGTGGGCACCTGACCGGTGATGCAGACGATCGGAATTGAATCCATCAAGGCGTCGGTCAGCCCCGTGATTGTATTCGTCGCGCCCGGGCCGGAAGTCACGAGCAGCACGCCAACCTTGCCGGAGGATCGCGCGTAGCCCTCGGCCGCATGGGCGGCGCCCTGTTCATGGCGCACAAGGATGTGGTTGACGCTCTCCTGATGAAACAACACGTCGTAAATCGGAAGAACGGCGCCGCCCGGATAGCCAAAAATTATCTCGACCCCGTGATCCCGGAGGGCCTCGACCACCATTTCGGCGCCGCTCATTTCCTTTGACATTGTTTCGTTCCGTTTTCGGCTTCTTGTCTGCTTCATTCAGGGCGAAACATCTTACCGGGCAATAAAAAAGGCCCTCTCGGGCCCCGGATCAAACGCCTCAGACGAGACCGGCAGTTAACCCGGCCCCGCCCCAGGCGCTGCATATACGACAAGATCAGGCATCGCTCGCCCCGTTCATTTCCGAAAGGTTACGGGAGGCGCGCGCGAGAATCAAGCGGCAAACCGTAGTCACTGTCCGTCGCCCTGACGGGTTCCGGGCGCGCCGCCTGGCCGTTTGACACTGCCTCATTTTTATCCATCCTTCCGCCGCCACTCCAGTCAGGATTCAGGGAATGACCATGAGACAAGCCACACCTCAGCCGCTCGTCCGCCGCCATATGCTGGCGCTCGTTTGTCTGCTCCAGCTGACGGACTCTGCAACAGGGGCGCGCGCGCCCGATTTGCAGAAAGGCGTCAAAGCCTTCGATGGGGGACATTACGCGGCGGCGATCCAGGAGCTTGCGCCGCTCGCCGGGCATGGGGACGCGACCGCGCAATATTATCTCGGTCTGATGCACGAAAACGGCTGGGGCGTGAAGCGCAGCTATGACGCCGCAGTCGAATGGATGCGCAAGGCCGCGGATTCGGGTGAGACGCGGGCGCAATTCAGCATGGGCTATTTTTACGCCAATGGTCTGGGCGTGTTGCGGGATTACGCGCAGGCGGCGCGCTATTACCGGTTGGCGGCTGACGCGGGCTCGTCAGGCGCGCAGGTCGATCTGGGCATGCTCTATTCGCGGGGCGACGGCGTTCCGAAAGACGAGGCCGAAGCGGTTCGTCTTTACCGCAAGGCCGCCGAACAGGGCGACGTTCGCGGCGCCTTCAACCTTGGGCACAAATACGCGATCGGCGAGGGAGTCGCCCGGGATTATGGCGAGGCGATCAAATGGTATCGCAAGGCCGCCGATGCGGGTCTCGTCGGCGCACAGGTCGATCTCGGCCTTTTGTACGAGGAGGGGAAAGGCGTTCCCCGGGACTATGCGGAAGCGTTCCGGCTGTTCCGACAGGCGGCCGTGCAGGGAAATGCGATCGCCCAGGGTTTCCTCGGCGTCAAATACAGTTTCGGACAGGGGGTCGGACAAAACACCCGACTGGGCTACATGTGGGCGTCAATCGCCGCCGAGGACGGCGACCACAAGGCGAAAAATCTTCGCGACTATCTCGCCGCCGATATGAAGCCGGACGAAATCGCGGAAGCGAAAAAGAAGATTGAGCTTTGCCGCGCGTCGAAGTTTCACGACTGCGACTGACATCCGGCGTCGTCTTGCCGGGGGCGCCAGAGGCTGACCCCGGCCGACGATCAGTGGCCGCCCGCCATCAATCGCCGCCTTTCAGAGATACGCCCCGTTTGTAGCGCCCGCCCTGATGAACCCGGGCGTTCGACCGCGCCGCACCGCGCCGTCGTCCGAGGGTTTGGAAACGGGAGCATCGGAGGCAAAGACAAAAACGAAAGCCGAATTTCAATTCCCGCTTTTTTAACCGTTCGCCCGATCGTCGAAAGCGGATGATCTCCGCTTCACACCAGCCGACTTTGCGCCTTCGCTGCGGCAATGAAGCTTGCGAAAAGCGGGTGGGGTTCGAACGGGCGCGATTTCAGTTCGGGATGGTACTGAACGCCGATGAACCACGGATGGCCGGGGATCTCCACGGTTTCGGGAAGCAGACCGTCCGGCGAGACCCCGGCGAATTGCAGTCCGCACGCCTCAAGACGCTCGCGATAGGCGAAATTCACCTCATAGCGATGGCGATGCCGTTCGGAGATATTGGTCGTTCCATAGATGTCGGCGATGCGTGACCCCTCGCGCAGCCGGGCCGGATAGGCCCCAAGACGCATCGTGCCGCCGAGATCGCCATTGGCGCCGCGCCGCTCGAGTTCATTCCCGCGCAGCCATTCGGTCATCAGGCCGACGACCGGCTCGTCGCAGGGGCCAAACTCCGTCGAATTGGCCGAGGCGATTCCGGCAAGCGACCGCGCCGCCTCGATCACCGCCATCTGCATGCCGAAGCAGATGCCGAAATAAGGCACCTGGCGCTCGCGCGCGAACCGCGCCGCGAGGATTTTGCCTTCGGCGCCGCGCTGACCAAAGCCGCCGGGAACGAGAATGCCGTGGACATGTTCGAGATGGGCGGCGGGATCGCCGCTTTCGAAAACCTCCGACTCGATCCAGTCGAGGTTGACCTTGACCCGATTGGCGATGCCGCCATGCGCCAGCGCCTCGATCAGGCTCTTGTACGCATCCTTCATTTCGGTGTATTTGCCGACGACGGCGATCGTCACTTCGCCTTCCGGATTGGCGATCCGATCGGTGACGGCGCTCCAGCGGCTCATATCCGGGCGCGGGGCCGGTTCGATCCCGAAAGCGGCGAGCACCTGCGCGTCGAGGCCGGCGGCGTGATAGGCGCGGGGCACATCGTAGATATTGGCGGCGTCGCGCGCCTCAATCACCGCCTGCTCGCGCACATTGCAGAAAAGGCCGAGCTTGCGACGTTCCTCGCGCGGAATTTCCCGGTCCGTGCGGCATAGCAGAATATCGGGCTGAATGCCGATCGAGCGCAGCTCCTTCACCGAATGCTGGGTCGGGTTTGTCTTG
>CAZJAY010000228.1:0-3277 GCA_964543915.1 uncultured Methylocystis sp.
GTCCGTCCTTTTCGGCCGCTTCGGCGACGAGACCCCCATTCGCCCGGGCCCGCTCTTCGCGCAGAACGCGCTCCACGCGCGCAGGCGAAAGCCACCCGCGTTCGACAACAAAGTCTCCGAGCCTGCGCGCGGCCGCGTTGATCAGCACATTGCGCAAGGCGGGCGGGAGATCGTCGCGGGCGAGGAGCGCTTGACGCATTTCGGCGTCCTCGCCGAAACGCTCGACCAGACGCGCGAGGGAGAACGCCGGCAATGAGGCGCCGGGATTCACCGCAAGAGCGATTGTCGCTTCGCGCACGCCGATTTCGGCCAGCGCGGCTCCGACGCTCGCGCTCAATGCGGGCCGGATGGCGATGGCGCTTTGCGCGAAGGCGTCGCCGGTCGCGGCGCAGTCGATGAGTTCGGCGTCGGTCAGCAGCGGTGACCGCGCGAGAACCGGAGCGGAGATTTCCGACTGGTCGCAGGCGAGCGCCGAAATCAGCGCCGAGGTCGCCTGCGGTTCGCTGGCGAACCAGTCTGCGAGCGTTCGCCGCACGAGCGGCGAGGGATCGTCCAGAAGGGTCATCAGGGCCCTTTCAACGTCCGATTGCTCATCGGCGTCGAGATCGAGTTCGAGCCATGCGCGCGCTAGCGCGCCGGCGGCTTCGGCCCGTTTTGTCGCAGAGGCGGTTTGCGCCCAGGGGAGGATCTGTCGCAGAATCATCACGGACCATTCACCATGTTTATGGTTAAGCTTTGGTGACGATGCCGGGAAAGGGTTAACCTGACCTTAATAACAGGAAAGAGTTTTTCGCGCCGATGAGCCGCCACTGCGTCTTCCCTCGACGATGGCTCGTCGTCTCTCCGGACGCGTCGGCGCGGTCACGCGCCGCCGTCCGGAATGCCGAAGTCGACGCATTGATCGTCGCCGGCCCGGTGCGGGACGCCGCGCCGTTCCTCGCATCTGCGCGCGAGTACGGTGCGCGCGCGCGCCTGTTTTGCGCGGTTCCGTCGGGTGACATGGCGACGCCTGACGATGATCTCGACGTCCTGGGCGCGACGCCGCCGGATGGCGTTTTGTTAATGTCTTGTCGGGGGCGCGCCGATCTCCAGCAAGTGTCGATCAGGCTGGCGCTGGTCGAGGCGCGGGCGGGCGTCGAGGCGGGAAGCATCAAAATCATTGCGTCGGTCGCACAGACGCCGGATGCGGTTTTCGGCCTTGGCGGTCTCGCGGGCGCGTCGCGCCGGCTGGCCGGTCTCGTCTTTGATCCGGGCGCGCTTCCGCGCGCCATGGGTCCCGGTTTCGATCCCTCAGGCGCTGCCGCCGGCACGGCGCGCGGCCTCGTCGTTTTCGCCGCCGCCGCCGCCGGCGTCCCGGCTCTCGTCGTTATCCCGCCGCATCTGGCCGCCGCTTCCGGGGCGTTCGAGGCCTTCTGCGTCTCCATGCGCGGCGAGGGGTTCGCCGGTGCGATCGGCGCCGACCCCGATCAGACGTCCCGGATCGCCGCGATCTTCGGTTGTGATCCGGTATGATCGACAAAAGGCCACGATCCTGGCCATAGATCATCGGACATGACTTCAGAACGCCTCACGACGGCGCGCGCCGGGCGCGCGCTTGCCCTGCTCGCCGCTGTCATCGCCCCGGCAGGCGCGGGCGCAGCCCCGCCGGCGCCCCCGCATCATAGCGGCGCGGGGCCTGCCGAACACAGGCCGGAAACCGAAGCGGCGACAGAGCCGGCCGCGCCGCTCTATGACGCGCAGTAGACGGCGACTCTCGGGCCGCAGGACCTTCAGCCCGTTCGGTCCGGCATGTTCTGGCGGGTCTTCGAGGAATATGCGCAGCCGGACGGCTCCCACAGGCTTGTCGCCCAATCGGAGGAGGCCGCGCCCACGCTGCGACTGGCCGATGGCGCCTATATCGTCCATGCGGCCTATGGGCTCGCCGGGGCGACGCGCCGCATGGTCATCGACGGCCGCAATGTGTCAGAAAAAATCGTCCTTAACGCCGGGGCCAGGAAGCTGGTCGACATGCTCGGCGAGACGAAGATACCGGCCCAACGGCTGTCGATTTCGATCTATGTGCCTGAGCGGGGCAATTCCGAGGCCAAGCTCGTGCTGGCCAACGCCCGCGCCGATGAAGTGATCTGTTTGCCCGAAGGCTCCTATCACATTGTCTCTACCCTGCTGGACACATCCCAGGGCGCCCAGGGCGCGAATAACGCCACAAACTCGGTTGTGACCACAGACCTGAAAGTGCCGGCGGGAAAGCTGATCGAGGCGACGCTGCGCCATCGCGCGGCGACAATCACACTCAAGCTGGTGAAAGCGCCGGGCGGCGAAGCTCTGGCCAACACCAGTTTCTCGGTGCTGACCCCCGGCGGCGACGTGATTCGTGAATTGATCGGCGCGTTTCCGGCGCTCGTTCTGGCGGAGGGCGAATATGTCGCCATCGCGCGCCATGAGGGCAAAACCTACCAGAATGTTTTTCGGGTTCATTCAACCCGCGACGCGGACGTCGAGATCGAGATGAAAGACGTTGACATGAAAGACGCCGAGATGAAGGGCGGGGTGGATCCCGCCGACAGTGCGTCCGGCGCGTCCGTTGCGCCGGCGGCGGGCGATGAGCCGCCGCAGTAGAAGAGCGAAGATTCCCCGCAGGATTACGAAAAAAGAACGCCGCCGGGCGGACGCGCCGGGCGGCGAATTTTCTTCGAAGCGCGCAATTCGCGCCGCGTAAACTCAGTTCTCGCTTTCGTCGCGCGGCTGGAGTGCGCCGCCGCCCTGCGGCGCGGCGGCCTGCGCAACCGGCGCCATATCCGACGCCCGCGCGACGCCCAATCCGTCGCGCTGGTAGATATCGTCGCGGAACTGAATGATCCCGTCCGGCGTCGCCCAGGCGGTCACATAGACCCAATAGACCGGAACTGCCGGCGTGATTTTCACGTCGACGCGCTCGCCCGAGGCGATCACCTCGTCGATATGGTCGCGGTCCCAGCCTGGGGTTTCACGGAGCAGAAAGGCCACATAATCGCGCACATTCTGCAACCGGATGCAGCCCGAGGACACGAAGCGAAAATCGTCGCCGAACACGCCCTTCGCCGGCGTATCATGCATGTAGACGCCGTAGGGGTTGGCGATGTCGATACGCACGACGCCGAGCGAATTGAAGTCGCCGCCGATATCCTGACGGAATTTGTAGTTCATCGCGTCGAGCGAGCGCCAGTTGATCTGCTCGGGCTGAAGCGCGAAGCCTTCCTTATCGTAAACCCGGCTGTGGTTATCCCGGAGATAGTTCGGA
>CAZJAY010000229.1:0-3250 GCA_964543915.1 uncultured Methylocystis sp.
CAGCGCTTGCTCAATGTCGCGATGACGCGCGCCGAGGAGCGGATCTACATCTCCGGCTTAAATGGCGACCGCGATCCGGCGGCGGGATGCAGGTATCAGGCGATTGGCGCCGCGCTGGAGCCGATGTGTCGCGTCGAGCCCGATCCGCTCGATCCGGGTCTGACGATTTTGCGTATCGGAAATATTCCAACATCGACGCCGACGGGCCGTGTCGGGGGTCGGTCCACGCCCCCTGAAATTCCGGCCTTCGCGTTTACGCCGGCTCCGGCGGAAATCGAGGCGTCGCCACCGCTGCGGCCATCGAGCGCCCTGTCTGGCGCCGATGCGCGGACGATGCGCGAGCAGGCGCCGGCCGACCGGGAGACGGCGGCGCGGTTGCGGCGCGGCGCGCTCGTCCACGCGCTGCTTCAGCATCTGCCCGATTGCGCGATCGCCGATCGCCGTGCGGCGTCGCAGCGTTTCCTCGCGCGCTGCGCGCCTGAGATCGATGTGGCCGATCGCGCGGCGATGACGGAAATCGCGCTGCGCACGATCGCCGATCCGGAACTCGCGCCACTTTTCGGGCCGGACTCCGTCGCCGAAGTTGAGATCGCCGCGACGCTCGACGGAGGTCTCGCCGTGGCGGGCCGGATCGATCGTCTCGCAGAAACGGAGGAAGCAATCCTGATTGCTGACTTCAAGACCGGCCGCGCGACAACGGCTGCGGCGCTTCTGGAGCTCACGCGCCTCGCGGATGCGTCAGGACCGCCGACGCTGGCGCCCGCGCAGCTGCGACAACTGGCGCTTTACCGCGCGGCCGTTGCGCGAATCTATCCTGGCCGACCGCTGCGCTGCTTTCTGATCTATGTGGACGCCGGCGAGATCGTCGAGGCGCCGGGGTCGGCGCTCGACGCGGCGCTGGCGCGGGAGATGGCGGCGGTGGGACGACCGACGCCCTGAGGAGTTGAAGCCGCAATCAGCTCCCTGCGCGACGACGCCAGAAATTGACCATCTGGCCTGCAGTGGTCATCGCAATCGGGCCAAGCACAATTCCGGGCGCGCCGAAAACATTCAGCCCGCCGACCATGGCGATGAACGCCGGCGCGGTATGCAGACGCAGACCGCCGCTGATCAGCAGCGGCCGTACCAGATTGTCCGCGCTGCCAATGACGAGGCCGCCCCACACCGCGAGCGTCAACGCGTCGCCCCATCGTCCTTCCATCGCGAGATAAAGCGCCGCCGGGGCCCAGACAACGAAGGTGCCAAGCACCGGCACGATCGCCAGTAGACCCATGATGAAGGCCCATAGCGCGGGGGAGGGGAAGTTGAGCCACCAGAACATCAATCCGCCGAGGGCGCCCTGCAACGCCGCGACTGCGACTGTGCCGAAGATGATCGCATTGATCGTATCGCGCACACGGATAACGAGCCGCAGCGTTTCGCGATTGGAGAAGGGAGACAGGCGGAGCAGCGCCCTCAACCCCGCCGCCCGGTCGCGCAGGAAGAAAAACAGCAGATAGAAGGCGAGCAGCAGCGTCACGATCTGTCCGGTCGATTGTCGGATAAAGAGCGCGCCGGCGTTGGTGAGGAACCCGCCGACGCGACGCGCGACGTCCTGGAGATCAAAACTTGTTTGCACCCAGTCGCTCGCCGTTTGCAGCCACGGATGCGCCTCAAGATAACCACGCCACCGCTCGGGGGTCAGCATGGTTTGCAGATAGCCCGCCCCGGAAACCACTTCGGTAAACAGTCGCCGCGACGCGAAAGAGAGCGGCGCCACGATGATCAAGGCGATGAGGAAAACGGAGAGGGCGGCTCCGGCGTTCGCACCCGCGATTTTTTCGATGACCCGATGCGGCCGCAGAAAAATGACGCCGAGCACCAGCGCCCAGGTGACGCTCGAAAGAAAGGGCGCCGCGAGCATGAAGGTCGCGACAACGAAAACGAATGTGAAACCCAGCCGCGCCAAGGTGAAAATATCGACTACGGGACGCCCCGCGAGACCCTCTGCGATAGACGGTTTATTCGACATCTCTCCCTCCGGCGCGCCCCGCCGCTCCGGCGGATGGCGACATATACGCGCAAAGCGTCGTCATTCTAACACAAAAACGGCCGCCCGTTGCGCGGGCGGCCGATCCTGTCGAAAGCGAAGCAAAAGTCTCAGGCGTCGCCGCCGCCAGCCTCGCGCTCGGCCTTTTCCTTCGCCTCGATATCCTCGCCGGTCTCCTGATCCACTACGCGCATCGAGAGGCGGACCTTGCCGCGATCGTCGAAACCAAGCAGCTTCACCTTTACGCGGTCGCCTTCTTTCACGACGTCCGTCGTTTTGTTGACGCGCTGTTTCGAAAGCTGCGAGATGTGCACGAGACCATCCCGCGCGCCAAAGAAATTGACGAAGGCGCCGAAATCGGCGGTCTTGACCACCGTGCCCTCGTAGATCGCGCCGACTTCAGGGTCCGAAGCGATGGATTTGATCCAGGCGATCGCCGCCTTGATCGAATTGCCGTCGGAAGAAGCGACCTTCACCGTGCCGTCGTCCTCGATGTTGATCTTGGCGCCAGTCTTCTCGACGATTTCGCGGATGACCTTGCCGCCCGAACCGATCACTTCGCGGATCTTGTCGGTCGGTATCTTCAGCGTTTCGATGCGCGGCGCGAATTCGCCGAGCTCTGCGCGCGAGGAAGCGATCGCCCGCGCCATCTCGTTGAGGATGTGCAGACGGCCGTCGCGCGCCTGCGCCAGCGCCACCCGCATGATCTCTTCGGTGATACCGGCGATCTTGATGTCCATCTGGAGCGAGGTGACGCCATTGGCGGTGCCCGCTACCTTGAAGTCCATATCGCCGAGATGATCTTCGTCCCCGAGCATGTCGGAGAGCACAGCGAAACGGCTCCCTTCGAGAATGAGGCCCATCGCAATGCCCGCCGTCGGTGCCCGAAGCGGCACGCCGGCGTCCATCAGCGCCAGCGATGTGCCGCAAACCGTGGCCATCGACGAGGAGCCGTTCGACTCCGTGATCTCGGAGACGACGCGCAGCGTGTAGGGGAACTCGGCAGCGGCCGGAAGCATCGGCCGGATCGCACGCCACGCTAGCTTGCCATGGCCGATTTCACGGCGGCCCGGCGAGCCCATACGCCCCGTTTCGCCAACCGAGAAGGGCGGGAAATTGTAATGCAGCAGGAAGCGCTCCTTGTAGGTGCCTTCCAGCGAATCGACATATTGCTCGTCTTCGCCCGTGCCGAGCGTCGCGACGACCAGCGCCTGGGTTTCG
>CAZJAY010000230.1:0-3213 GCA_964543915.1 uncultured Methylocystis sp.
ACGTGGGGCACTCCCCAGCAGGGTGCAGACTGACGCCGTGGAGCCGCGCGGCTGGGCGTCACCGGGCCGAACATGGCCGGCAAATCGACTTTTCTGCGCCAGAACGCGCTGATCGCGCTGATGGCCCAGGCGGGTTGCTATGCGCCTGCGCAATCCGCGCGGATCGGCGTCGTGGACCGGCTTTTCTCGCGGGTCGGCGCGTCGGACGATCTCGCGCGGGGGCGGTCGACATTCATCGTCGAAATGGTCGAAACCGCCGCGATCCTCAACGGCGCAACCCCCCGCTCCCTTGTCATTCTCGACGAGATCGGGCGCGGCACCGCTACTTTCGATGGACTGTCCATCGCCTGGGCGACGATTGAACATCTGCATGAAGTCAATCGATCGCGTGGAATCTTCGCTACCCATTTCCATGAATTGACGCAACTCGCCAAACGTCTGCCGCGACTCGTCAACCTGACGATGAAAGTCGCCGATCATGCCGGCGAAGTGGTCTTCCTGCATGAAGTTGCGCCGGGCGCGGCCGATCGCTCCTATGGCGTCCATGTCGCACAACTCGCCGGTCTGCCACAGACCGTTGTCGCCCGTGCGCATGAAATTCTCGCAGAGCTGGAGGCGGCGGATCGGCGCGCGCCGGTCGCCTCGCTCATCGACGATTTGCCGCTTTTCAGTCGTCTCGTCGAAGCGCCGCCGCCGGCGGATCCGCTCCGCGCCGCGCTTGCGCGGATTGATCCGGACCAGCTCTCGCCGCGCGACGCCCTTGCTGCGCTCTATGAGTTGCAGTCCCTGCTACGGGACGCGCCTGCGACCGGACGTTAACGGACGGTAAAAATTTTTCCGGCTGCGCTGCAACTATTTCCGACGGTCGGCGTTCTCCTTCCGAAGAGAAAAAGAGACCGTCCGTTTCGGCGCAGCCCCGCCACGGAAAGGTCCGCTCACCGTCGAAGGAGAGCCAGATGGCCGTTACGCAGGACAAATTATTCTCCGGCAGCCTTTCCCGCATCGTGCTTGGCGTGACGCTCGCGACATGTGTCGTCGCCGCCGTTGCGGCGTCGCCGTCTGCCACCGCCGTCATCAAGTCTCCGGCCGCGCCCGCCATGAAAGGCGCTGTCAGCCTTGGCGGCGCAGACATTGTCCGTCCCCTTGCGCCTGGCGCCGGCATCCGCGTCGGACGCGCCTATGGCTCAGAAGATGAAGACTGCACGATTGTCTTCATGCCGACGAGAGACGCGAAGGGCCGCGAGACCTATTCGAAGAGCGTTTCCTGCGCCGATTGATCTGGTCGCAAAGGGAAACCGGCGCACGAACGATGGATGAAAGCGGGCGAGGCCATCGGCTTCGCCTTTTTCTTTTGTAGCCTCCCCTGCGCCGGGGCTTTAAAAAGCGTCTCTCCTTCATCTTTTCGACGAGCATAAGATCAGCCAATGTCTTCGTTCAGCAATCCACCGCCCGAACTTCTCGAAGCCGCCCGCGTGTCGCCCGCCTGGCCGTTCGAGGAGGCGCGCAAACTTGTCGCGCGGGTCGAGGCAAGCGGCCAGAAGTCCGTGCTGTTCGAGACCGGCTATGGACCTTCCGGCCTGCCGCATATCGGGACCTTCGGCGAGGAGGCGCGCACGAGCATGGTGCGCCGCGCCTTTGAGGTTTTGACCGAGGGCCGCATTCCGACGCGCCTGCTGGCGTTCTCGGACGATATGGACGGGCTGCGCAAGGTTCCCGACAACATCCCCAACAAGGAGCTGGTTGCGGCGCATCTCGGCAAACCGCTCACCAAGGTGCCCGATCCCTTCGGCACGCATGAGAGTTTCGGCGCGCACAATAACGCGCGCCTGCGCGCCTTCCTCGACGCTTTCGGTTTCGACTATGAATTTGCGTCCTCGACTGAATATTACCGGAGCGGAAGGTTCGACGCAGCGTTGCGTCACATGCTCGGCTGTTACCACGCGGTGATGAAAATCATGTTGCCGACGTTTCGTGAAGAGCGCGCGGCGACCTATTCGCCCTTCCTGCCCATTCATCCGACGACGGGCATCGTCATGCAGGTGCCGCTGACCGGTTATGACGCCGCCGCCGGCACGATCGACTGGGTCGATCCGGACACGGGCGCGGCGTTCACGACGCCTGTCACGGGCGGACATTGCAAGCTGCAATGGAAGCCGGATTGGGCGATGCGCTGGTATGCGCTGAACGTCGACTATGAAATGGCGGGCAAGGATCTGATCGATTCGGTCAAGCTGTCCTCCGCAGTCGTGCGGGCGCTCGGCGGCCGCCCGCCCGAGGGCTTTAACTATGAGCTTTTCCTCGACGAAAAGGGTCAGAAGATTTCAAAGTCGAAGGGCAATGGCCTGACGATCGAGGAATGGTTGACCTACGCCAGTCCGGAAAGTCTCGCGCAATTTATGTTCCAGAAGCCGACCGCCGCGAAGCGTCTGTATTTCGATGTCATCCCGCGCGCAGTCGACGATTATCTCGGCTTTCTCGAAGCCTATCCGCGTCAGGACTGGCGGCAGCGCCTCGGCAATCCTGTCTGGCATATTCACGCCGGCGCGCCGCCCGAGCCGGAAGTGCTCATCCATGACGGCGAAGGCAAGGGAACGACAATCTCCTTCGCCATGCTGCTCAATCTCGCCGCTGTGGCCAATGCGGAAGAGCCGGCGGGGCGGTGGGGGTTCTTGCGGCGTTATGCGCCAGGCGCAACGCCGCAAAGTCATCCGCGCCTCGACCGACTCGTCGGCTACGCCGTCGCCTATTTTAGGGATTTTTTCCGGCCCGCCAAAAGCTATCGGGCGGCGGACGATGTCGAGCGCGTCGCGCGGGAAAAGATTGATGCGACCCACGCCGGGTTGTGCGCCGATGCGCGCGCCGAAGATATCCAGGCGGCGCTTTACGACGTGGGCCGCGCCGTGCCGCGTTATCAGGATTTCAGCGCGAAGGGCGCGACGCCCGAGCGTCCCGGCGTGTCCAACGATTTCTTCAACGCGCTCTACGAAGTGTTGCTCGGCGAGAAGCGCGGACCGCGCCTTGGCTCTTTCATCGCGCTCTATGGCGTCGCGGAGACGCGCCGTCTGATCGCGGATGCGCTGGCCGGCGCCTTCGTAAAGCCTGCCGTCTGATGCGTGCGGCGGAGGCTGATATTCTCCTGGTTACGGGTCTCGGCGATTCGGGGGCGGAACACTGGCAGTGCCGTTGGGCGACGTAACTCTCGACTGCAAGTCG
>CAZJAY010000231.1:0-3203 GCA_964543915.1 uncultured Methylocystis sp.
CATTCGAGTCGGCAAGGAGCGGCCCGAAGCCCTTCTTGAAGATATCGTCGCCATTCATCGACAATGGGCCGTAGGTCAGCCCGTGAAAGGAATGGGCGCAATGCAATATGCCCGGCCGACCAGTAGCCGCGCGGGCGAATTTAATGGCCGCTTCAACCGACTCAGCCCCGGAGTTCGCGAAAAAGGCCTTGTCGAGCCACGGCGCATAGCCGAGCAATCTCTCGGCGAGCACGCCTGCAAGGACGGAAACGTCGAGTTGCACAAGATTCGGCAACTCGGCGTCGAGCACGCTGACAAGCGCGTCGCGGACGTAGGGATGGTTTCTCCCGATGGCGAAAACGCCCCAGCCGCTCAGAAGATCAAGATAGCGATCGCCCTTGCGGTCCCAGAGATAGGGACCAACGCCGCGCGTGAAACCGACGTCATAGCCAATCGTTTTAAGAACGCGCACCCACATTTCGTTCAAATGCTGCGTATGCAGCGAATAGCGCTCGTTTTCGCGCGCGGCGAGCGTTCCCGCGAAATCCTGCGACATGGTCGAAACATGGTTCATGTTCTGCGGCTCCACATAAAGTCCTTGCGGTAGCGGACGCCCTGGGCCCACCGCCGCCGACTGTTCCGCCGCGTGCGCCGGACGGAAGCGTTTCTCTCGGCTGTTCAACGCGACGGCGCGTCTGCGCCGAACCCCGCGTCGCCAAACAGATCTTTCACGTCGCCGCGAAGAGCCGTGTGGCAAAAATGCCGCAGGGTGAAATTTGTCGCCCTATTGTGGCGTCAAAGCGGCGCTGAAACGCCGGACGACAAAGCCGACGGACCAGCCTGACCCCGTTCGGTTCATTACCACAGCCATGCGCCGGGAGCTATAGAATTCAGGCCTGTATAACAATGATGCGAACAGACGACGGCTGCGCGACGCGCAGCCGCGACGTATCCACAGCAAGCCGGCAGGGGTAAATTGCGAGTTGGACCTTTCGCGGCTAATGGTATGTTCGATTTAGGTGATTCACCATTCATTAACGATTCTGGATCGCTTCGGTGGGTCGGAGTATTCAGGGTGTCGGGTCGACGGTCGCCGTCGACCGAATTGGGGGCGCAAGTGGCATTTCAGGATGATTTGAACACTGCCGCCGGGAATGCGGAGAACGACGAAGTCGATCTTGAGCTTCTTGAGGTCGCTGGTCGGGTCAAATGGTTCGACGTCGCCAAGGGTTACGGTTTCGTCGTTCCCGACGATAATGGCCCGGATATTCTGCTCCATGTCACGATTTTGCGGCGTAGCGGATACCAGACCGCGTTTGAAGGCGCGCGCGTCGTCTGCGAGGCGCAACGGCGCGCCAAGGGCCTGCAGGTGTTTCGCGTCGTCAGCATGGATGAAACGACCGCCGTGCATCCGTCGCAATCGCTCGCCGGACGAACGCACGTTCAGGTAAAGCCCACAAGCGGCTACGAAATTGCGATCGTGAAATGGTTCAATCGCGTTAAAGGCTTTGGTTTCCTGACTCGCGGCGAGGGAACGGAAGATATTTTTCTCCATATGGAGACAGTCCGCCGTTACGGGATGGCGGAACTGAAGCCGGGCGACAGCGTTCTCGTTCGCTACGGCGACGGCCCGAAAGGACTGATGGCGGCAGAAGTTCGCCCGCTCGAAGCGAAGGGGCCGCCCTCGCATTAATGCGTTTCGGCGGAAACCGGAGTTAACCGAAGTTTCGGCCGCTTAGAGAGTTGTCCCTCATGCCGTCAACCGAGGCTCCGATCGCGAAGCGTCGCAGAGTCCACGCATCGGCGATTGCGCCGGCGCTTCTCGCGTTTTTGTTCGCAACGACGTTTCTTGCGCCTGCAATACGCTCCGAGGCGCGCGCCGAGGCGCCCGCTGGCCGCACCAGCGTCGCGGGCCCTGTCGAGCCGCTTCAGATACAGACGGCGAGCGGCGCACATACGCTCATGGTCGAAGTCGCGCGCACGCCGCAACAGCGTATGACCGGCTTGATGTATCGCCGGGCGATGCCACGCAACCATGGGATGCTGTTCACATTTGACTCCGACGAAGTGGTCATGATGTGGATGAAGAATACCTATCTCACCCTTGATATGATTTTCCTCGATCGCACCGGGGTGGTGACGACGGTTGTTGCGGACGCCGTGCCGTTTTCGGAAGCGCTTATTTCTTCCGGCGGGATTGCCGCCGCCGTCATCGAAGTGAACGCGGGCGTAGCGCGCGAACTGGGAATCACGACGGGGACGGTGGTCCGCCATCCGGCGTTCCGCAACGCGGATCAGGAGAAACCATGAACCCGGCGACGGGGATGGCGGCGGATCCGGGATGCGACCGGCGCCTTGTGAGCCGCCGTGGCGCGTGCTAGCGAAAACGCGGCCGCTGCAGTCGTTCCGGACGTCGCGCGGCGGACGGGGTATAGCGCAGCCTGGTAGCGCGGAAGTTTTGGGTACTTCAGGTCGCAGGTTCGAATCCTGCTGCCCCGACCAGCAGTCGCCTCGCGGGAAGCGCTTTTCCCGCATCGGACGCGGGAGGTGCGCGATCGCTGTTCGCGCGGCTTTCCGCACCATCGAAACGGCAGGAAGTCATGACCGCACGAATCTACCGTCCCTCGCCCAGCGCCACCCAGTCCGGACCGGGCGACGTCAAGCCGTGGCGGCTCGATTTCGAGCCTGAAGCGCCGCGCACGATTGATCCTCTGATGGGCTGGACCAGTTCGGGCGATATGAAACAACAGGTGCGCCTGCGCTTCGATACGAAAGACGAAGCCATCGCCTACGCCGAGCGCAATGGCTTACCCTATCGTGTAGAAGAGCCACGACCCAATCTCGCGGCGCGGCGCAAGGTCTCCTATTCGGACAATTTCCGGACCAATCGGATCGGCCTCTGGACGCATTGATCGCTTTTCGCCGGAAAAACGCGTGTTTTGCGGCCCATGCGCGATGCGGCCGCAGGGTTGAGGCCCCGTAGCTCAGCTGGATAGAGCAACTGCCTTCTAAGCCGTAGGTCGCAGGTTCGAATCCTGCCGGGGTCGCCATCGCGCTGCGTAAAACCGCTCCTCAGCAGGGCGAAAAAAAGTGCTATCGTCTTTGTGTGTTTGCTGGCCCCGTAGCTCAGCTGGATAGAGCAACTGCCTTCGAAGCAGTGGGTCGGAGGTTCGAATCCTTCCGGGGTCGCCAGCTCGCATAGCCGAATGCCGCGCCGGGACGTG
>CAZJAY010000232.1:0-3202 GCA_964543915.1 uncultured Methylocystis sp.
CGTCGGCGCCGGACGGACCGGAAACGAAGGGATCGCTGTTATCCGTCAGTTCCTTTGGTAACGGGATAGCTTCGCGCCCTTCCTGAACCCCCGGCGTCGGCTGTGCTTTGGACTGCCGCGCCGGACCGGCGAGGACCGGCGTCGCGAGGCAGACGACTGCGCCCGCAAGCGCGACGATTGTCGAAAAACTCATGGCGTGTCCTCTCTGAAATGACGTTATGGCAGTCTTATCCTGCGTCGGTGCGAATCGCGAGGGCAAAGCTGAAGTCGGCCTCTGCCCATCAACAACGGGAAAGGACGACGCCGGATGGCATCGACAATCGACGGACCGCAGCAGGCGATCGATGAAAGTTTCATGCGCCTCGCGCTGACACAGGCGGAGTCGGCAGACTTTCCTTTCGGCGCGATCATTGTCAGGGACGGCGTTATCATCGCGCGCGGACGCAACGCCGGAAAAAGTCTGAAAGATCCAACAGCCCATGGCGAGATGATGGCGATACGGGATTTTGTCTCCCGCCGCCCAGGCGCAGAACTCGCCGGCGCGACGATCTATACAACCGGCGAACCCTGTCCAATGTGCATGGGCGCTTTGTTATGGTGTGGCGTTACCCGGGTCGTCTATGCGGCATCGATCCCCCGTATTGCAAAATACATGAACCAGATCGGGATTTCCTGCGAGGCTCTCGCCGATGCGGCGCCTTTCGCAACGGTTGAGATTGTCGGCGGCGTGCTCGCGGACGAGGCTGTCGCCCTTTTCGAAAAAAAACCGGGGACGTCGATCGAATGACGTCAGCGCTCCGCCGATTTCGACCAGAAAACATAATTTTGGCCTATTTGTTAATTTGAAAGGGGCGAAGGGCGTCGGACACACGCGGGTTCCGAAGGTTCGACCGGCCCGGGACGCGTTTGTCGTCTCTGTCGCGCGTTTTCGAAACTCCCGGCGAAACCGGGATTATTTGCGAAGGAAGATACAGAATGGCCCGTAGCGGCATTTCAACCATCATCACCGCCGTCGTCGCAGGCGCGGTCGGATACGGCGCTGGCGCGCTGACCGGACCTGGCAATCTACGATCGGCGCTGGAATCGCGATTTAATTCGGTCAAGGAGCAAATGGGCCGCAAATCGGAGGAACCGCCAGCGGCCGAGGCCCCTGCGGCCGAGGCGCCGGCGACCGAAACGCCGCCTGCCGATCAGAGCGCAACGGCGCCGGCGACCGAAACGCCCGCCCCGGCTGACACGGCCCCGGCGGAGGCGCCGCCGGCAGAAGCCGCCGCGCCGCCGGCTGCTCCGGTCACTGAAATGCCGGCGGCGCCCGTCGCCGAAATGCCGGCTGCGCCGGCAGCCGAAGCGCCGGTCGAGATGCCCGCCCCTGCTGCTGAAGCCCCTGCCGCACCCGCCGCAGAACCCGCCGCGGCGCCCGCCAAGCCTAAGCCCAAGCCGAAACCGAAGCCCAAGAAGCCCAAGCCGAAGCCGGCGGCGGACGCTCCGGCCGACGCGGCCCCGGCGGCGCCAGCGGCAGAGCCAGCTCCGGCCCAGTAAGCGCCCCGGATTTTTCTGTCAGACCTCCCGCGCAACAGCGCGGGAGGTTTTTTTATTGTTGACCACCCTGGGAAATGAAGAACATATAAAGAACAAACTCTCTCTGCCCCATGGTGAGATGCCAACTCCGCCCCGCTACGCCGAACTGGCGGTGACAACGAATTTCTCCTTTCTCCGCGGCGCGTCCCATCCGGAGGAAATGACCGCGACGGCGCTGGCGCTGGGGCATTGCGGGATCGGGATCGCCGACCGTAATTCGCTGGCCGGCGTGGTGCGCGCCTTTTCATGGCTGAAAGCGCATCGGATCGACCGATCCGCCTTCCGCCTTGCGGTCGGCGCGCGGCTTGTCTTCGACGACGGAACGCCAGAGCTGCTTTGTTACCCGAGAGATCGCGCCGCCTATGGGCGCCTGTGCCGCCTTCTGACGCGCGGCAGGATGCGCGCCAAAAAAGGCGATTGCACCCTTTTCCTCGCCGATCTGCTCGATTTCGGCGAGGGGCAACATCTCGTATTGATGGGGAACGCTGCGCCGCCGCCCGCGCTTTGTGCGGCTTTCGCGGGGCGGCTCCGGGTCGCGGCGACGCCTTTTTCCGGTCCCCGCCCCCGCGCCCGTCTGGCCGCCTGCATCGAACTGGCGCAGGCGCTGGGCGCGCCGCTCGTCGCGGTCAACGACGTCCACATGCATATCGCCGACCGTCGTCCATTGGCGGAGGCGCTGGCTTGCATTCGCGAAAAAACGACGCTCGACGACGCCGGCTTTCTTCTTGCCGCGCATGCAGAGCGTCATCTGAAAAGCGCGCAGGAGATGGCGCGTCTTTTTGCGATTGCGCCGGAGGCGGTCGAGGAGAGCGCGCGCTTTATAGATGGACTCGATTTTCGCCTCGACGAACTGTCCTGCATCTATCCGGATGAATTACGCGCAGGCTTTGCGAGCGAACAGGCGGCGCTTGCGCATTTCGCGCGCGATGGCGCAAAACGACGCTATCCGCGCGGCGTGCCGGAAGATGTCGCGGCGCTGCTCGAACGCGAACTCGCGCTCGTCGCAAGTCTGAATTACGCGCCTTATTTTCTCACCGTTCACGATATCGTGCGTTACGCGCGGGAACGCGGCATTCTCGCTCAGGGGCGCGGCTCCGCCGCCAATTCCGCCATCTGTTTCTGCCTCGGGATCACGGAAGTCGATCCCGCGAAACACGATGTTCTTTTCGAAAGATTCATTTCCGCCGAACGCAACGAGCCGCCTGATATCGACGTCGATTTCGAACATGAAAGACGCGAGGAAGTCATACAGTATATTTACACGCGATTTGGGCGCGATCGCGCCGCGCTTGTCGCCGCCGTCTCCACCTATCGCGGCAAGGGCGCTATTCGCGAAATCGGAAAGGTTTTCGGACTTTCCGGCGATCTGGTCGGGCGCCTCGCCGCAGCGGCGTTCGGACGTGGCGTCGGCGCGGCGCGCCTTGAGGAAATCGCCCGCCTTGGTCTCGATGCGCGCGAACCGCGTTTCGCAAAGGCGCTCGCGCTTGCTGAGGAAATCGAGGGCTTTCCACGTCATCTGACGCAGCATTCGGGTGGGTTCGTCCTCGCCCGAGACAGGCTGGACGAGATAGTGCCTGTCGCGCCCGCGGCAATGACAGGTCGCACCACAATTGAATGGGACAAG
>CAZJAY010000233.1:0-3195 GCA_964543915.1 uncultured Methylocystis sp.
CTAAAGTTTCTCACGCCGCTCGGTGGTTCCGGCGCGACCGGCCGCGCATGGGGCGTGAGCGGCGATGGCGTGCTGATCGTCGGGGAGTCGGACACATCGACCGGAGCCCTCCACGCGACGCTTTGGAAAAGAACCGGCGGAGTTATTGATCTCGGCGCCTCGGCTCCGAACGCACTGACGTCTGCTTTCGCTATCAGCGAGGATGGTCGCACAATCGTTGGATTGGCGGACCTCAATCAGCCGCTCGTGTGGCGCGTGGGCGGCAGCATTGCAATGGAGAAACTGCCGCTCCCCGCCGGGGCCATGGCCGGCCTCGCAATGGGCGTCAATGTGGACGGATCGATCATCGCGGGCATTGCCCGCGACGCCAAAGGTGAGCAGGCTGTTTTGTGGACCCGAAAGTCCGGAAAATGGGTCGTCGCCTTCGCGCAGGCCTCTCCGGTCATGCCGCTGGCCAATGGCCTCGGGGTCGCACTGAACGGCGCTGGTTTCTATGACGTCGCGGGCGTCGTCGGGAATGAACGCGCCATCGGCTACGCTGGAACCCCATGGCCCGCCGACGCGGTCTTCGCCGACATCAAAGGCGACACCGCAAGCTGGACCGACACAAATTATATTCCCGATCTGTGGCCAAAGCCGAAGGGGAGAAAATTGTATATCGGCGTCGGGATTTCGCGAAACGGATCGGCCATCGTCGGCGCTTCGCTCGCGGCTTCGGGCAAGGACCCGGCTTCGGCGCGGGGATATTTGATCACGGGTCTCACGCCCAGGCCGGTCCCGTCGTCAAAGGTTTCTCCGATCCATATTTCAAACGAGATCACCTGCGAGGCGCCATGCTTCAACATCCCCCCTCTCACGAAAGAGGAGATCGAAAAATTCAGGCAGTGGGCGTGGAGCCCGGATTTGCAGGCGGTCGGCCCTTCATCGCCTGCGCCGCAAATCCGTGCGATGATCGAACGTCAGATGAAAGCGCGGAAACCATAGCGGTCGCGCCGAAACCCATGAGTCACCCCGCGCTTTGAGCGCATCGTAACCCGCGTTTCAGATCGTGCCGTTTTTCGACGGAGCAAACCGTCACGGGCTAAATCTTTTTCCCCAGCCGCCCGGCGAGATCGCAGATGAATTGGGCGGCAACGCGTCCCGAGCGGGCGCCACGCGTGATCGACCATTCGAGCGCATCGGCGCGAATTTCCGCCTCGGGCGCATCGAGCCCGTAATGGCGCGCGTAGCCAAACACGATGGCGAGATAATCATCCTGGCTGCAATTGTGAAAGCCGATCCAGAGCCCGAAGCGATCGGACAGCGAAACCTTCTCCTCGATGACTTCGCCGGGATCGATGGCGGTGGCGCGCTCATTCTCCATCATGTCGCGCGGCACAAGATGACGGCGATTGGAGGTCGCGTAGAAAATCACATTGTCAGGACGCCCCTCGACCCCGCCTTCGAGCGCGCTTTTAAGCGCCTTGTAACTTGTTTCCGGGCCATCGAAAGAGAGATCGTCGCAAAAGACGATGAAACGGAATGGCGCGCCGCGCACGACGCCAAGCAGATCAGGCAAGGCGCCGATATCTTCGCGATGAATTTCAACGAGGCGGAGCCCCGTCGTCGCGAGTGAACCGTGAATGCTTTTGACGAGGGAGGATTTACCCATCCCGCGCGCGCCCCAAAGCAGGGCGTTATTCGCGGACAGACCCTTCGCGAAACGCGCAGTGTTCGCGAACAGAATGTCGCGCTGGCGATCGACGCCGGCGAGCAGATCGATCGAGACGCGGTTGACGCGCGCAACGGGATGAAAAACGCTATCCTGCGCGCGCCAGACGAAGGCCTCCGCTCTGGAAAAATCGGGCTGCGGCCGTGGCGGCGGGGCCAGCCGCTCCAGCGCCGCGGCGATACGGGCGAGATCGGCGGCGAGGGCTTTTCTGGACATGACGAATCCGGCTGCTGTTTTTTGCGAAGACGCAGACTATACGGAAAGCGTCGCTTTTTCTAATGACCCGACCGAGGAAAACATCCCGTGAGCGTCTCCGCCGCCGCCCTGATCGACCGCGCCGAAGCCTTCATTGCGCCCGGAGACCCGGACGCGGCCAACCGCGCCCTCGCCCGCACGCTGGAAAAAGACGCGACGACCGGCGGCGCGCTTGAGGCCCTGTTCGAAGAAAGGCCACACGCCCGCGATTTCCTCGCCGGCGTCTTTGCCGCCTCGACCTATCTCGCCGATCTCGGCGCGCGCGATCCGACGCGGCTGGCCCGGGCGCTTCGCGACGATCCCGTCGTCCGTATCGACAGCCTGCTCGCCGACGCGAAAGCGCTCGCGCCGACGGATGAAAGCGCGCTGATGCGCGCCTTGCGGTTAATCAAACAGGAGGCGGCGCTCATCATCGCTCTCGCTGATCTTGCGCGGGTTTGGCGCGCGCCCGAGGCGACGCGGGCGCTGACGCGGATCGCCGACGCAACGCTCTCGGCCGCCGTGCGCTTCGTCCTGCGCGACGCCGCCGCGCGCGGTCAACTCGAACTGGTCGATATCCGCGACCCCGAGCGCGGCTGCGGCTGGATCTTTCTGGGCATGGGCAAGGGCGGCGCCTTCGAGCTGAATTATTCTTCCGACATCGATCTTATCGTTTTCTTTGACCGGACGCGCGCGCGACCGATCGATCGATCGGAGGATATCGATCTTTTCGTGAAACTCACGAAACGCATCGTGAAGATCATGAGCGAACGGACCGCCGACGGCTATGTGTTTCGCACCGATTTACGGCTGCGGCCTGATCCGGGCGCGACGCCTATCGCAATTCCGATTGAAGCGGCGCTGGCCTATTACGAAAGCATGGGCCAGAACTGGGAGCGCGCCGCCTACATCAAGGCGCGTCCCGTCGCGGGCGATCTTTTCGCGGGCGAACAGTTTCTGCAGGAACTCGCGCCTTTCATCTGGCGCAAATATTTCGATTTCGCCGCCATAGCCGACGTGCATTCAATCAAACGACAAATCCATGCGCACAAGGGCCATGGAAAGATCGCTATTCTCGGTCATAATATAAAGCTGGGACGCGGCGGCATTCGTGAAATCGAATTCTTCACCCAGACCCAGCAGCTCATCACCGCAGGCCGCGACCCGCGTCTGCGCGGGCGCGAAACGCTCGCCATCGTATTACCTTTTCCAATTCTGTGATATGTTTCTTTTGGTATTTCAATAACCAT
>CAZJAY010000234.1:0-3188 GCA_964543915.1 uncultured Methylocystis sp.
GTTCTGCGTCGCCTCTATGCAGGCGACCACGCCTATATCCTGCAAAATCCCGATAGACGGATCGTATTCGCGATTCCCTATGAAAATGATTTCACGCTGGTCGGCACGACCGACGTTCCGCATGACGGCGCCCCGCGACCAGTCGTCATCAGCGACGCCGAAACCGATTATCTGCTCGAGGCGATCAATCATTTTCTGGCGCATCCGGCGACGCGGTCGGATATCGTCTGGAGCTACGCCGGACTGCGGCCGCTCTATGACGATGGCGCGCTGGATGCTTCGGTCGTTACGCGCGACTATGCTTTCGATCTCGATGCGCCCACGGGGGCGGCGCCGGCGCTGTCGGTGTTTGGCGGAAAGATCACCACCGCGCGTCGTCTTGCCGAACATGCGCTCAACGATCTTCGACCATTCCTGCGCGGCATGGGACCGTCCTGGACAGGCGATGCAGCGTTGCCGGGCGGCGATATCGACTTCGACGACTTTCTCGCGAAGCTGCGCACGGATCGACCGTTTCTCGGCCCAGCGCTTTCCCTGCGCCTTGCGCGCGCCTACGGGTCGCGCGTTGATGCTATTCTGGGTTCGGCGCAGTCGATGGCGGAGCTGGGACAGGACTTCGGTTGCGGGCTGACGGAAGCAGAAATCGACTATCTGACGCGCGAAGAATGGGCGCGTAGCGCAGATGACATTCTCTGGCGCCGGTCGAAACTCGGACTGCACATGCCTGCAACAGCGCAGTCGGCGCTACGTGTCCGGCTCGGGAGCTAGCGTCTCAGGCTTCGAAAGCTCTTTCGGCGTCCTTGATGGCGGCGACGCCATTGATAACCATGCATGCGAGGCCCGGGGCCGCAATGGCGACATTTTCCGCGAAGAAGCGGGCCAGAATGCGCCAGCGGTCGGCGGCGGCGCCGTTCTCGCCGATTGCCGCCGCGCGGGCGGCCCTGTCGAGCAGCGTCGCGCCGCGCGCTAGGCCGAAAAGTCGCAGATAGGGCGTCGCGCCCGCGAGCGCGGCATTGATATCGGTTGCGCGCGCGGCGGTGATAAATTCGGTCGCGCTTGCAAGCGCTTCCACCGCCGCGCCTGTCGCCGGGTTCGGGCTTTGCAACGCTGCGTCGCGCATATCGGCGATTTCCCACGCGAGCGTGTCGGCGCGCGGCAGTTTGCGCATGATGAGATCGATCGCCTGAATGCCGTTTGTGCCTTCGTAAATGGCGCAGATCCGGGCGTCACGCATGAGCTGCGCAGCGCCGGTCTCCTCAATATAGCCCATGCCGCCGAAAACCTGGACGCCGAGCGAAGCCGTTTCATTTGCAAGATCGGTCGAGAAAGCCTTCGCGATGGGCGTCAACAGGCCCGCGCGCTCGCCGGCCTGAGCGGCCGCGTCGGGATCTGTTTCGCGCCGGGCGCGATCAATTGCAACGGCTGTTTCGTAACAGATGGCGCGCGCCGCCGCCGTATTGCTCGCCATGGTCAAAAGCATGCGCGCAACATCCGGGTGTTTAATGATCGGAGCCGGACCGTCTACGCCCGCAGCCCGTCCCTGGCGGCGTTGTCGGGCATAATCGCGTGCAAGCTGTGTTGCCCGTTCGCCGATCGCGACGCCCTGCAGACCGACGGCGAGTCGGGCGTTGTTCATCATGGTGAACATGCAGGCGAGGCCTTCATTCGCTGCGCCGACAAGATAGCCGATGGCGCCGCCCGCATCGCCATAGCTCATGACGCAGGTAGGTGAGCCGTGGACGCCCAGCTTGTGTTCGACGCCCGTGCAGCGCAGTTCGTTGCGCTTTGTGAAAGCCCCGGTTTCATCCGGAAGAAATTTCGGCACAAGGAACAGCGATATGCCCCGTGTGCCGGCTGGCGCATCAGGGAGCCGCGCCAGCACAAGATGCACGATATTGTCGGCGAGATCGTGCTCTCCGTAGGTGATGTAGATTTTCTGGCCGAAAATCCGCCAGGTGCCGCCGTCGCTCGCTTCGGCGCGCGTGCGTAGCAGTGCGAGATCGGAGCCGGCCTGCGGTTCGGTGAGATTCATCGTTGCGGTCCATTCGCCGCTTACGATGCGGGGCAGATAGAGATCTTTCAGGGCGGCGTCCGCATGCGCCTCGATGGCCTCAATGGCGCCCTGGCCGAGAAGCGGACAAAGCGCGAAAGCCATATTGGCGGCGTTCCAGATCTCGGTGCATCCCATGTTCAGGAGCGTGGGCAGTCCAAGTCCGCCATGTTCCGGAGCGGCGGCGAGCGCGTTCCAGCCGCCGGCGCGCCATTGCGCGTAGGCTTCCCGCCAGCCAGGCGCCGTCGTAACCGCGCCATTCGCGTAGGCAACGCCGATGCGGTCGCCGGTGCGGTCGAGTGGAAGGAGCGCTGTTTCTGCGAAATGTGCGGCTTCGCCGAGGGTCTGTTCGGCGATCCCGCCGGCCAGATCGGCATAGAGGCCGGCCGCCTCGCATGCGCCGGGTCCGGCAGCCAGACGGAGTTGAAGGAGAATGTCGTCGAGAGGAGCGCGATAGTGCATCGGACGTCCGGAGAGACTTTGCCAAAGGAACGCGGCCGACGCTTTTGCGCCCGACGGCGACACCCTTTAAGATAGGGTGTTTCGCGGCGGCTTCAGGAGGTCAAATGCCGTTGTTTTCCTATATTTGCAAGGCATGCGACTGTGCGTTCGAAGCGCTTGGCCGCTTCGAGGAGACGCCGGCCTGTCCATCCTGCGGCGACACTGGCGCGGAACGTCAATTTGCGCGCATCGCCCGGCCTGCTCCGGGCGGGGACACGGGCGATAGTTGCCCCGCCATGTCCGGCGGCGAAGCCTGTCCCGCCTGCCCGGCGCTTGCCGGATAAACTTGCCGGGCGGTCGCTCTCTTTTTTGGCGCCCCCGGAGCTGTCGGGGGCCCGATTTGCGCCCCTCGTAGCCCCTTCAGCGCGAAAAAATCCCGATTTTGTCCGTTTGGGGCGGTTGACTTGACATTCGGGAGTGGGAATCTCCCGCGCAGAAAGCTAGAAGACAAGGTGCGGTTTTCCGATGGCCCGGCGTTTCGATGATTTTTTCGGTCGTGGCCCCTGTCAAATGAGGAGATGATCCATTCGCCGACCCATGAAGAGCACCGCGTCCCCGCAGAAGTAATGTCCTCGGATCAACCGCGAAATCCGCGCACGCGACGTGCAGCTAATCGATTCCGAAGGAAAAAATCTCG
>CAZJAY010000235.1:0-3172 GCA_964543915.1 uncultured Methylocystis sp.
CGGCGGCCTTGCGGGCCTGCTCGGCGTCGATGGCGGCGGCGGCCTTCTCGACGAGGGCGACGATGTCGCCCATGCCGAGAATGCGGTTGGCGATGCGCGACGGCGAGAATTCGTCGAGCGCATCCATTTTTTCGCCGGTGCCGATCAGCTTGATGGGCTTGCCGGTGACGTGACGCATGGAGAGCGCAGCGCCGCCGCGGCCATCGCCGTCCATACGCGTCAATACAATGCCGGTCAGCCCGACCTTTTCGTCGAAGTTCCGGGCGAGATTAACGGCGTCCTGGCCGGTGAGGGCGTCGGCGACAAGCAGGATTTCATGTGGGCTGGCGTAGGACTTGATGTCCGCCATCTCCTGCATGAGGGGTTCGTCAATATGCGTGCGTCCGGCGGTGTCGAGAAGGACGACGTCATAGCCCTCAAGACGCGCCGACTCCATCGCCCGCCGGGCGATCTGGAGCGGGGTCTGGTTGGCGACGATCGGGAGCGTGTCGACTTCCACCTGGCGACCGAGAACGGCAAGCTGCTCCTGCGCCGCCGGCCGCTTCACGTCGAGCGAGGCCATCAGCACCCGGCGGCCATGTCGCTCCTTCAGCCGTTTGGCGATCTTGGCGGTCGTCGTGGTTTTACCGGCGCCCTGCAGGCCGACCATCATGATCGCAATTGGCGGGCGCGCCGCAAGGTCGATCGGTTCTGCCGTTTCGCCAAGCGTCTCGATCAGGACATCGTTGACGATCTTGACGACCATCTGTCCGGGCGAGACCGATTTGATGACCTGGGCGCCAACGGCGCGGTCGCGCACCTTGTCGGTGAAAGAGCGCACGACGTCGAGCGCGACGTCGGCCTCAAGCAGAGCGCGACGGATTTCGCGCAGGGCCTCGGTCACGTCCGCGTCTGTCAGCGACCCGCGCCGCGTGAGTTTGTCGAATACGCTGGAGAGCTTGTCGGAAAGGCTCTCGAACATCGGTCGCTCCAAAGCAAAATGCGCCCGGGGGCGCGATGCGCTGCCGGGCGTTGGCCTGCCGCCTCGCGGGACGGTTCAGCCTCGATAACTGGCGTTCTCTTGCGAGATTACGAGGGTCTTTAGGCGCGTCGGACCTTCAAGTCAATCGCGCGCGCAGGCTTCAGCCCCTCGGCGCGGCGCTGACGCGCCCGACGGTTGACGGCCTCCTTCATGGAATCGGGCAGGGTCGACCACGCGCCGATTTCGCTGCGCGTCCGGCCGCAGCCGACGCAGATGTCGTCGGCGTTCAGCGCGCATGTTTTCTGGCAAGGGCTCTCGACCATCAGGCTTTCGCACGATTTAATGGAGTGAGATTGCGTTCGTCGCCGTTCCCTAGGCCAAAAGCGCCGCCGCGCCAACCCCTGTCGTGTGATGCAGATCGATCCGCAAGTCTTCGTCGCCGCGCCCGAACCCACCGGATCGCCGCCGCTGCGCGCGCTCTGGTTCGATGCGCGGGGCGACTGGAACGCCGCGCACAAATGCGTCGACGAACTGTCCGAGCCGGACGCCATGTGGGTTCACGCCTATCTGCATCGCAAGGAAGGCGATGCGCTCAACGCCGGCTATTGGTATGGCCGCGCGGGACGCACGCCCTGCACGGGGCCCCTGGCGGAGGAGTGGCTGGCGATTCTCGCGGCGTTGTGCGCCCGCGACGTTACGTGAGCGATCCGGCCCGCGCGGCGCTGGCGCAGCTTGGCTACGCCGATTTTCTGCCCGGTCAGGAAGAAGCGCTCGCGGCCGTTCTGGCCGGGCGCGACGTCCTCGCCGTTATGCCGACAGGTTCAGGCAAATCCCTTCTCTATCAACTACCGGCGCTGGTGGGGCCGGGTCTCGTCGTGGTCGCCTCGCCCCTGATCGCGCTGATGCGCGATCAGCTCCGCGCGCTCGCCGATCGCGGCGTGTCGGCGGCGGCGCTTTATTCGGCCCAGGAAGACGCCGAGGCGGCGCATGCGCGGGCCATGGTCGCCGCCGGCCGCATCCGCATTCTCTACGCCGCGCCCGAGCGACTTGCGCAGGAGGGAACGCTCGCGCTGCTGCGGTCGCTGCGGGTCAAGCTTTTCGCGGTCGACGAGGCGCATTGCATTTCGCATTGGGGTCATGACTTCCGACCGGATTACCGCGCCCTGGGCGCGGTGGGGCGCAAGTTGGCGGCGCCGATTCTCGCCGTCACCGCGACCGCCGGTTCCCGGACGCGCGAGGATATCGCGCAACTTTTGTTTTCGCGTCCGCCGGAGGTTTTCCTGCGCTCTTTCGCGCGGCCCAATCTCGCGATCAGCTTCGCGCCGCGCCGCGTCGCGGTCCGCCAGATCGCCGCTTTCGCCGGTCCGCCGGGCGAGAGCGGCATTGTCTACTGCAATGCGCGTCCCGGCGCAGATGCGCTGGCGCAGCGGCTTGCCCGCATGGGCTATGACGCCTTGCCCTACCACGCCGGCCTCGACGCCTGGACGCGCGACGCCCACCAGGACGCTTTTTTCTCCCGTCCGGGCGTCGTGATGGTCGCGACCATCGCCTTCGGGATGGGCGTCGACAAGGCGAATGTGCGCTTCGTGATCCATGCCGACACGCCGACATCGGTCGAGAGCTACTATCAGGAGATCGGACGTGCGGGCCGCGACGGCGCGCCTGCGCGCGCGCGCGTCCTGTTCGCGCCGGCGGAGCTGGCGCTGCGCCGGTTCGCCCCGGGGCGCATCGAAGATCCGGCGGTCGCAGCGGAATTTGCACGCCGACGGTCGATGGCGGCGCTGTGCGTCGCGCCCGGCTGCCGGGCGCAGGCGTTGCTCGCGGCTTTCGGCGAGGCGAGCGCGCCCTGTGGCCGCTGCGATCATTGTCGCGGTCCGTTGCGATTCCTGCGCCGCTTCCAGGCCCGGGTCATGGGCTGGCGCATCCTTGCGACAGCCGGCTTCCATCCGACCGGGGCCGCCGTGGACCCGCCCGTCGAGCCGGAGCCTGTGGCGGAAACCGCGCCCGCCGCGTTCCCCGCCGCGCCCCCGTCCCCCGCGCTGACGGTGCGAGGCGCCCGGCTGTTGCAGGCGCTGGAGTCGGAGCGCGCCGATTTGGCCCGCCGTCTGCGTCGCGCCACCCGACATGTGGCCGCCGAGGCGCTCCTGATGCGCCTCGCCGTTTAACGGCGGCGTCGTCTCTATGACCCTCTGCTGTCGCAACTGCCTGACG